>JAVCCW010000028.1 GCA_030765235.1 Candidatus Gorgyraea atricola
AGAAGCTCCCAAGGGTCCGGCTGTTCGCCGGTTAAAGTGGTACGTGAGCTGGGTTCAGAACGTCGTAAGCCAGTTCGGTCTCTATCTATTACACGCGCAGGATGTTTGAAGAGATATGTCCCTAGTACGAGAGGACCGGGATATACAAACCAATGGTGTTCCAGTTGTCACGCCAGTGGCAGTTGCTGGGTAGCTATGTTTGGAAAGGATAAGCGCTGAATGCATATAAGCGCCAAGCCCCCTCTGAGATTAAATATCCCTCCCTTCGGGGAATAAGGCACCTTGTAGATGACGAGGTTGATAGGCCACATGTGTAAGGCCAGTAATGGCTTCAGCTGAGTGGTACTAATCTGCCGAACGGCTTGACCGCATATTACTTTATTAGTCTAACTTTATAGGGACAAGGAACAAGTGACAAGAGACAAGGGAGTTTAGATACTCCTTGTCCCTTGTTGCTTGTCACTTGTTCCTGATTAAATTTTCTGGAGTGACATTACTGGAGGGGCTACACCCGTTCCCATTTCGAATACGGTAGTTAAGCCCTCCAAGGCCGATGGTACTACACTGGCAACGGTGCGGGAGAGTAGGTAGTTGCTCTGGTTTTATATCAAAGGAGCAGTGAACTTAGTGTTTACTGCTCCTTTTTTTATCTGGCAACATGGACGGTGGGGGAGCCTGCCCCGTTCCAAATTCTTAGATATCATCAAATAATCAATCAGAATTGTACGCAATTAGTTAGATATAGTAAATTGAGTATCGATTAGAATTTGGAACGGGGCGAGGCGTCCTTCGCTCATTGTTTTTTCTCGCTCTCGTCCGCCTATTCGGCGGACGAACCATGCCCGCTCGAAAAAACGATGCTTTTTTCAGACCACCCAGCCCAAAAGGGCAAACAATGTAAACACGAGCGTATTGCAAAAATGTTTTGTAGCTTAGAAGAAGCGAGTGGTATAATAAATATCATGCATGAGTATATAACACAAAAATATTTTGTAAATAATCCGGATAAACCCTCGACAGAATTTTATAATAAATTAAAAAAAGAGTTTGATGCTGACATTGAGTTTGAAGAAATATATCGTACTCATGATGATTTTTCTCCAGGTGAAACTTTACATAACCAAGGCAAATGGATTATCAGAGTCTACGGCCGTCCACATAAAGATTTTAATTTTGAGCGAGTTTTAGCTCATGAACTATTGCATGTTTTTTTAAGATATCGTAATAAGTTACCATGGCCGGATCAAATATCAAGTAGGTCTATTCAAGTAAAGGTAATAAATATAATAGATCATGTTTTAATCAATCCCGAATTAGATAAATTATACGGCAATAGAACAAAGGAAAATATTAATCCAGACATCAAGAAAATATCAAAAGAAATAGAGCCTTTTCTGAAGATAGTAACGGAGAAGATAAGCAGAGAGGAGTATGTTGAAATTTTAAGAAAGTGCTTAAGTGTTTTAAATGAAAAAATGCCACCTTTTGTTTTGTAGCTGTTTTTCCATGCCGGGAAGAGCTTGAAAAGCCAAAAGGAGGCAGGCTTACCTTTGGCTAGAGATGGAACCTTCCTAAAAAAAATCCAAAAATTTTTGAAAGAAAATCCCCTTCCTATGTGTCATATATAGTAAAGGACCTGTACAGACGCGGTGTCTAGACAACGCGTCTGTACAGGTATAAAAAAAGGGGGTTAAAATGTCGAACAGTGTAATTGCGACGGGGCAAATATATCATACTTATAACAGAAGCATTGCAGGATACAAAATATTTAATAGTGATTCTGAGTATAAGCGAATAGAAGAGTTGATCCAATATTATCAGGTAGAGCAACCAGTCGGTTTTTCTAAGTTTAAAGAAAGAAACAAAGGAGATTTAATTAAAAAAACGCCGAATAAAAGACAGTTAGTTGAGGTAGTTTGTTATTCTCCTATGCCTACCCATATACATTTGACGCTCAAACAATTAATAGACAAGGGCATATCCAAGTTTATGAATAATATACTTAGTAGCTATTCTCATTATTTTAATATAAAGCACAATAGAAAAGGACCACTGTGGGAAGGAAGATTTAAAAAGGTTTTGGTGGAAACTGATGAGCAACTCCTGCATTTAACGCGTTATATACATCTAAATCCTGTCACTGATTACCTTATTAATAAACCAGAAAAATGGAAATATTCTTCTTACAAGGAGTATATTGCTGGTAAGGAGAGTATTTGTAGCTATAAGGATGTTTTAGATGTAACCCCAGAAACCTATAAGAAATTTACAGAAGATCAAATTTCTTATCAGAGAGAGTTGAAGAAGGTAAAACATTTAATGTTTGATTAGAACCCTGTACGGACGCGTTGTCCGGACAACGCGTCCGTACAGGGAAAAGGATATCCCCTCTTGACAAGTTGTACAAAATATTGTACAATTGTAGTGGAGGTGAGGGAGATGGATTATATTGTTCCTATATCAGAAGCGAGGGGTAAATTGCCTGAATTGATTAAGAAGATTTCGCACATAGGTAAGCACCTTATTATTACCCGAAATGGTAGGCCAGAGGCAGTCATGATCTCTCCTGAGGAGTTAGAGACATTGGAGATCAAGGCTGATGCAGAGCTCTTGCGGTCTATTGTAAGGGCAGAAGAGGATATTAAGACAGGCAGGCTCTATTCTCATAAGGACGTTTTTAAAGATGTATAAGATTGCTTATACAAAAGAGGCCAAAGAGAGAATAGATAAGCTCGATAAAAAGAAGAAGAGACAGATAAAAGAGGCAGTAGAGCGCATTGCGCAAAACCCTGAGATAGGCAAGCAGCTTCTTCATGAGTTTAAAGGACTATCTTCTTATCGTTCCGGAGACTATAGAGTTATCTACCGAGTATATCATCAAGAAATCCTAATCCTCATATTGACCATTGGCCACAGAAAAGACATATATAAGCTGCTAAAGAGAAAACTAGCATAGCTTAGACGCTCTTTTTTTATGCCTTTTTATGTGATATACTATATATTAGAGCTATATATCTGCAAAAGAGAGGCTATTTTTTTATCCAGATTATGATTAAGTTAAAAAAAGCATATAATTTAAAGATTATGTTTGTGGCAATAGGTGTATTATGCCTATTCGGAAATGCACTTTACCCCTGCGCTATTTCAAGAAATTCGCTAAGAGTGCCTATAGGTCAAGGAGGAATCTACAAGAGCATCAAAAAAGAACAGGTAATTAAGAAGATTGAACACTTACTGTCAAACAGTGATTATACTTTGAAGGAATTAAAAAACAAATTCAAAAATGATAAAGAGCCTAGATTATTAATAATATGTGGAAATGATGATACGAGAACAATACAAGAAGCCGCTAAATTATATGAGGAAGGTATAGTGGATTACATTTTTACTACGGGTGGCCATGCAAGATTTACTGTTTCTTTGATAGAGAAGATAGTCTTAGAGCATGGTTCTGCAAAGATCTCAAAGAGCGAAACTATTACTAAAAAAAATCTTAAGAAGGTTTTGCCAGAATTATGGGAACTGTATAATCAGGGAAGATTGGGAGAGCGAGTAACATTAAGCGAGGCAGAGTTGACCAAGGATGTTTTAGTAGAGAGATTTAATGTTTCAAAACAAGCAGTCTTTTCTGAAAAATTATCGAGAAATACTTCTCAAAACTTCATCTATGTAAAGAAAGATATAGTGGAATTAGAAGAAAAAATGGGCATAAATTTTAAGACTATTTTTTACATACAGATACCTCATCAGCAATTGCGTGCTAAATTTACCTTTAACAAGGCATTTAAAGAAGAGATAAGGAGCGGGAAGGTAAAAGGGTTGAGCCATACAGCTAAATATGATAGAAGCATGCTTGATCAGAAGGAATTAATAAAGATTTTAATTGGAGAAATATGGCGCATTGTCATTTATAGCGCCAAGGGTGATCTGATAGATTTTGATAAGAAAGATAATAATGTGCAGGCATGGAGAACTATAGCTCAAGACTACTGGCAATTCGTAAATATATTAGTACAAGAGCATGGTGATGTTGATGATTTAAGAGATTTCTTGTATAGCTTAGCAAAAGTGGCAGGGTATGAAAATAGAAAAGATTTAATAGATGGTTTAGATGGCTCAATATTTCCCGAGGTAAAAAAGTTGATCGCTTGGGTGTATAAGGCCGGCACGTCTAAGACAGATAAATCTGTCGATGATATTATGAGCGGATACAAAAAAAACATGATCTCAAAGATTGATAGGGGAATGCAAGAGTTTAACTTAGGCAAGAAGATAAGTGTAAGTTGGACTCCTGGCGGGACAATAAAATCAAGTAAGCCCGCTATAAAGACTTCCAAAGGGAACATATCTATTAAAAAATTAAACAGGATTGAATCAGAGGATGACGTAAAATTTATTATTGATTACATCTGCCATCTTAGGCGTGACGGCCTTTCAACTCTTATATTGAACAAGCCAAACACTCAAGGTAAACTAATGCAGGATTTTTTAATTATCGAACGTCATCCAGAAACTGGAGAAATTGAATATTGGTATGTAGAGAGATGGAGTGAAAATCGTGCAATCTTGCGCGAAGATGCGTTGCCTGAGACAATTAGAGCAGTTGGGAGATTTCTTGGTATCATGCATAACAGTTCTCGTACATTCCGTAGTACAGTTCAGCGTCATCCAGATCATTACACTTTTAAACAGGCTTTAAACTTACTTCTATCACCAGATGCAACATGGTACAAAATACTAGATTCATATCTTTCTAATAACGAACGCCGTTTAGTAAAAGCCTGTCTTAGTGAAATTCGTAGATTCTGGACATCTGCATTACTTAACCAGTTATCGTACCAGGCTATTCCAAGTGATATGAACTTCGGCAATCTATTCTTTAATGACAAAGGCGATGAGGTGTTAGATATAATTGATCTGGATAATGTACGCATGGGATATAAAATAGAGGATTTCTTTGGTTCATTGGTACACACGGGACACGAGACTCTCTACGTTGGAAATTTACGCAAGGATCTTGCTGAGTTTTTGGCAGGTTATAATGAAACTGCAGAAGTCAAATTGACTCAATCAGAATTAAGAGCACTACCAATATTATTCATTACAATTCCTATGATCCATATAGCATATACCATAAGTCTAGAACTTGAAGTAGATTTGGAAAAATCAGTACAAGCCAATATACAAACTTTAAAAGAGATAATCGAACAATTCTCAAATGAGTCTATTCAGCCCAGTATCGCACCTTTAATCAACTTAAAAAAAATACTCACCAATACCTAAAAAGCTCGACTTTCTTCACCCATACATAGTAACTTCCTTAACCCTAGCCTCTTATGGAGGGGCTAGGATGTTCCTTCCTATTTCCCTCTTTACTCCCCACCTCTTTTATGCTACAATAAAAATCTACGAAATTTGGACTCTAACCCTTACAACATTAGAGGAGGTAGGCGTTGGCTGACTATACTATTAAAGATATTAGGAATATAGCTTTAATATCCCACGCAGGGAGCGGCAAAACTACCTTGGCAGAGGCCATGCTCCATAATGCTGGTGCGTCGAATCGCTTTGGAAAGGTCGAGGATGGCACCACAGTAAGCGACTATAGCGAGGATGAGAAAGAGAGAAAGGTCTCTATCAATGCCAGTATACTTAGTTTTAGTTATGCGAAAAAGCGCATTAATCTTATAGATACACCTGGATACGCGGATTTTATCGGCGAGGCCTTGACGGTTTTAAGGGGTGTGGATAGTGCAATAGTTTTAGTGGATGCGTGCGAAGGTGTAGAAGTGGGCACTGATAAGGTATGGAGTCTGGCAGACCAGTATAACCTCAGCCGCATTGTCTTTATAAATAAAATGAACAAGGAGAATATCGATTTCAATAATATAGTCAATGATATAAAAGATAGGCTGGGCAAGGGATGTGTTCTGGCAACAATGCCGATCGGAAGTGGGGCAAACTTCAAAGGCGTTGTTAGTCTTATGGATAAAGCCGCTATAGATGCGTTGAGCGGACCTGAAAAGGATAATGCCGTAAAGTTAAAGAATGCGCTAATAGAAGTAATAGCTGAGAACAATGACGAGCTTTTGGAAAAATATCTGGATGGTAAGGAATTAACTCCAGAAGAAGTCGCAAGCGGATTCAAAAAAGGTGTTGCCTCTGGCGAGATATTTCCTATTTTTTGCGGTGCGGCAATGCTGGATATCGGCGTGAAAGAACTCCTTTCTTCGATCGGAGAAATATTACCTTCTCCTGACCAGAGGCCTGCCAGAAAGGTCAGCGACGCAAAGACAAAAGAGGAAAAAGAGCTTAAGCCTGATGTCAGCGCGCCTTTCGCAGCCAATGTGTTTAAATCAATCGCAGACCCCTATGTGGGTCAGCTTACTATCTTCAGGATATTTTCAGGCACACTTAAATCAGATACAAATTTCTATAATGTTACAAAAGGCGCCAGAGAAAGATTCGGTCCGCTTTTAAGTCTGTGCGGAAAAGAGCAGCATGCTGTGACAGAGGTGATAGCTGGTGACATCGTGGCTGTTGCAAAGCTGAAAAATACCTCTACGGGGGATTCGCTGTGCGATGAAAAGAAGCAGGTCATTTTTCCTGATGTTAGTTTTCCCGAGCCAGCCATGTCATTTTCAGTAAAGCCAAAGACGCGACAGGACGAAGACAAGATCTTTACAGCGCTTCAAAAGCTTACCGCAGAAGACAAGACCTTTGTGACCACTAGAGACGAACAGACAAAAGAACTTATTGTCTCTGGCATGGGCGATCTTCATCTCGACATCATGATAAATCGCCTTAAGAAGAGGTTTCATGTCGAGGTTGAAAAAGGCACGCCAAAGGTGGCGTATAAAGAAACGATCAAAAAGATGACCAAAGTCCAGAATAAGCACAAGAGACAGACTGGCGGGCATGGCCAGTATGGAGATGTGTGGATACAGATAGATCCTGTGGAAAGAGGAAAGGGTTTTGAGTTTGCTGATAAGATCGTAGGCGGGGCAATACCGAGGAATTACATACCAGCTGTGGAAAAGGGTATTGTAGAGGCCATGTCTAAAGGAGTGTTAGCTGGTTATCCATTGGTCGATTTAAGGGTTACTCTGTACGATGGATCTTATCACGATGTTGATTCTTCTGATATGTCCTTTAAGATAGCGGCTTCAGGCGCGCTTAGGAAGGCGGCGTTGGATGCAAATCCAATTTTGTTAGAACCTGTGATGGATGTGGATGTCATTGTACCCGATGAGTATATGGGAGACATTACAGGGAACTTGAGTTCAAGGCGCGGAAGGATCGCTGGCATGGATGTTCAAGGTAAGAGCCAGGTCATAAAGGCAAAGGTGCCTCTTGCAGAGATGTTTAAGTACGCGTCTGAATTGAAATCAATGACAGGCGGCAGGGGTTCATATACAATGAGGTTCTCTCACTACGAAGAGGTCCCTCACAAGACAACACAAACCATCATCGCGAAATACGAAGAGCAGAAAAAAGCAGGCCAAGAAAAATAAAGGAGATCTAATATGTCGGGACACTCAAAATGGGCATCGATTAAACATAAAAAAGCTGCGACTGACGCAAAGCGCGGCAATATATTTACCAAACTCATAAAGGAAATTACAATTGCCGCGCGTCATGGCGGTGGAGAAACCGAGAAAAATCCGAGATTGCGCACGGCCATTGATAGGGCCAAGCAGGCCAACATGCCGGCGGATAATATTGACCGCGCTGTAAAAAAAGGTACAGGCGAATTAGAGGGCGTGACTTATGAAGAGTTTACTATGGAGGGATATGGGCCGGGCGGTGTTGCGATAATGGTGGAAGTCGTAACAGACAATAAAAATCGTACTGCAGCTGATATTAGAAGTATCTTTTCTAAAAAGAATGGCAATGTCGCGGGCGCTGGCTCAGTGAGCTGGATGTTTGAAAAAAAAGGGTATATAGAGGTCGATAAGGCAGGTGTTACAGAGGATAAAGTGATGTCTGTTGCGCTTGATGCTGGGGCGCAGGACATGGAGACAGAAGAAGCGATCTACGCTATAACGACTGAACCAAAGGATTTTGAGACGGTGAAGAAGGCGCTTTTCGATAATAGCATTAAACCAAAGAGCGCGGAGATCACGATGATGCCCAAGAGCACTGTAAAGCTCACAGGCGAGGGCGCAAAGCAGATACTTGCTCTCGTAGAGACGCTTGAAGATAGCGATGATGTGCAGAATGTTTATGCGAATCTTGACGTACCAGACGAAATAGCAGGATAGAATTTATGCGGATTCTAGGCATAGATCCGGGATTAGGTATTACAGGATATGGGCTTATTGAGCTTTCTGGTGGGGATACAGGGGTGATAGAGGCAGGTGTTATTCGATCTGACTCCAAGCATAAAATGGAGAGACGGCTCTCAGAGATTCACAAAAAAGTCGCGAGTCTAATAAAAGATACAACACCTCATGTAGTAGTTCTGGAAAAAATTTACTCGCATTATAAACATCCGCGCACATCGATATTGATGGGTCATGCGCGCGGCATAATATGCCTTGCAGTAGAAGAGCAAGGAGTTGAATTAGTAAATTACCCTTCTACGCGGGTAAAAAAGGCCATCACAGGAAGAGGTCACGCGTCGAAGCAGCAGGTCCAGCGCACAGTGACGAACCTTTTGAACCTTAAGCAAGCGCCAGAGCCTGTGGACGTGACTGATGCGCTAGCACTAGCTTTAGCGCACGCGAATGTATGCTTACATAATATATGATTTGTAATATCTCAGGAAAATTAGTGGATAAGCGAGAGGATTCAGTGATCCTGGATGTAAATGGTATCTCATATGAGGTACTGATTCCAGGAGCCATAATGAATTCCATTGATGCTCAGATTAAAGACGATGCTTTACTTTCTTTGATCATCTATCATTATCTGCAGGTTGAGCAATCCAGAAGTTTTCCATTTCTTATAGGTTTTTTGAGTGAAATAGAAAAGGAATTCTTCGAAAGATTCATAACTGTCTCAGGTATTGGGCCAAAGGCTGCGGTGAGAGCCCTTAAGCTGCCCATATCTACAATTGCCCAGGCAATAGACATAGGCGATGTCTCGCTTCTAAAATCTCTTCCAGGCATTGGCGTGCAAAGGGCAAAAGAGATCGTGGCCAAGCTTCAGGGAAAAGTCGGTAAATTCGGACTTATTCAAGATAGAACATTTATTGCGGATAAGGCTAAGCAGGGAATAAAAGAAGAGGCCATAGACGTACTTTTACAGCTACAATATAAAAAATCAGAAGCAGCTCATATGGTAGAGACTGCACTGAGCCGAAATCCGGACATCAAGACAGCAGAAGATTTGCTGAATGAGGTTTATAAGCAAAAGACAAAGAAATAAGGAAAGGAACAAGTGACAAGGGACAAGGGACAAGAAATAAACGATGATCGCGAGCGGTTGATTACTGGTCAGGAGACTGAGGAAGAGGTAGTATTTAATATTTCGCTTCGGCCTGAAAATTTCGAGCATTTCGTAGGGCAGAAGCATACCCTTGAGAATCTGAAGATCGCGATCCAGGCTGCCAAGAAGAGAAAAGAAGGCCTTGAGCATATTTTGCTCTCAGGCCCACCTGGATTAGGCAAGACTACGCTCGCGCATATCATTGCGCACGAGATGGATTCGAAGATCACTGCCACATCCGGCCCTGCGATAGAGAGGGCAGGCGACTTAATAGGCATTCTCACAAATCTCGGCGAAGGCGATATACTTTTTATCGACGAGATACACAGGCTTTCCAAGGTGGTCGAAGAGTTTATCTATCCTGCCATGGAGAATTTTCAGATAGATTTTCTGATCGATAAAGGCCCGTATGCCAAGACTATAAAGTTCAATCTAAAAAGATTTACGCTTATTGGCGCTACGACGCGCGCGGGATTATTGAGCGCGCCTTTAAGGAGTAGATTCGGGATACTCTATCATCTGGATTTTTATGAAGCAGAGGATCTGGTCAAGATAATCTCTCATTCTGCAAAGCTCCTGGGTGTAGTGCTTGATAAAGAGGCTGCGCATGAGATTGCCATGCGTTCACGCGGCACGCCGCGCGTTGCGAATAGGCTCCTGCGTAGAGTCAGGGATTATAGTGAGGTAAAAGGCGATAAGAAGATAAACAAAGAAAGCGCTATAAAGGCACTGGACTCGCAGCGCATAGATTCAGTAGGGCTTGACGAGATTGACAGAAAGGTCCTGAAGACTGTGATAGATTTTTACAATGGCGGGCCAGTAGGCATAGAGTCACTTGCAGCGACATTGAACGAAGAAAGCGACACGATTGTAGATGTAGTCGAGCCATTTCTTTTAAAGATCGGCTTTGTAAAGCGCACGCCAAGGGGTCGAGAGGTCACCAAACGCGCCTACGATCACCTTAAGATAGCCTATAACAAGGAAAACCAGAAGGAGTTATTTTAAGGTTTCGTAAGGTTACGTAAAGTTTCGTAAAGTTAAAAAAAGCAACTTCACGCAACCTAACGCAACTTTACGAAACTTTTATATATCATGAGACTACTGTTGCATATATGTTGTGGGCCCTGCGCATTGTATCCCATCAAACAACTTGCAGATAAAAAATTTAAAGAGGTTATAGGTTTTTATTATAACCCTAATATTCATCCGCCCAGCGAATACAAAAGACGCAGGGATGCCTTGCAGCTTACAGGTATGGATGTAATATATCCCCCTTATGTGATGGAGGAGTATT
The DNA here is from genome assembly GCA_030765235.1 of Candidatus Gorgyraea atricola. Classification (NCBI taxonomy): domain Bacteria; kingdom Pseudomonadati; phylum Candidatus Omnitrophota; genus Candidatus Gorgyraea; species Candidatus Gorgyraea atricola. The sequence continues at coordinate 10,727 of JAVCCW010000028.1, forward strand.
TTAGGAAGACTGTATCAAAAGAAGATCGACCTGAAAGATGTCAGTTATGCTGGGATCTGAGACTTGCAAAGACAGCAGAGTATGCCAAAAAGAACAATTTCGATGCCTTTACAACAACGCTTTTGATAAGCCCTTATCAGGATCATGAACTAGTTAAAAAAATAGGAGAAGACATAGGTCGAAAAAAAGAGATAAAGTTTTACTATGAGGATTTTCGCGTAGGCTTTAGACAGTCGCAAGAAGAGGCAAAAAAATCTGAGATGTACAGGCAGAAGTATTGTGGCTGCGTCTTCTCGGAGTTAGAACGCGTAAAGATCTCCCAAACCAAACAATGATCCGTAATATTTTGATTTTAATGCTGATTATGAATCCGTCGTGGCTTTATGCCATGGGTTCGACACCCGCGCATAAATATATCCCTGTGAGGGTCTTAGTTCTAAAGACAAAAGACGCTATAGATCTGAATATAAAAGGGCCTTACAAGATGGTTGATTTTGATACTAAGGAAGTCTTAAAGCATGGTAAGGGCCTAAGAAAACATTCTGTATCTATCAATGATATTGATTTAACTGGAATAAAGGTCTTGCCAGGAGAGAGATCTCGCGTTTACATAAATAAGCGTCAGTTTCGTGGCGATATCGACATAGTCAAGGATAAGAAAAATAATCTCCTGGTGATAAACCATATTGATGTAGAGGAATATCTTTATGGGGTATTGTATCACGAGGTCTCGCATCGTTGGCCAATGGAAGTTTTAAAGGCCCAGGCAATAGTGGCAAGGACATACGCGCTTTATGAAAAACTGATAAGTAAGAATAAATTTTTTGACCTTTCCTCAGATATATATTCGCAGGTCTATGGCGGTAGGACATCTGAGACATGGAAGACTACGAAGGCAGTGAACCTGACAATGGGATTAATACTTACATACAACGAACAGATCTTTCCTACCTATTATCATGCCACCTGCGGCGGCCGCACCTCCGATGTCATAAGCCTGTGGAATATAGACGTACCTGCTTTAGAAGGCACGATGTGTAATTTTTGCGAGATCTCTCCGCATTATAGATGGAAAAAGGAATTGAAAATGGATTATATAGAGGAGAAATTGAATAAAAATGACATCACCTCAATAGATATTCTAAAAAGAGATGAAGCTGGCCGCATACTAGATCTAATTGTAAAAGGCGAGGGCGGTAATCTTAAATTAAGCGGGAATAAATTTAGATTACAGGTAGGGCCAAATGTAATAAGGAGCGCGAATTTTGAGGTAGAGATCAAAGGCAGGTTTATTACTTTTTTAGGTCGTGGTTGGGGCCATGGAATAGGTATGTGTCAATGGGGCGCGTATGGCATGTCAAGGAAACGCTACAAGGTCGAGGAGATTTTAGAATACTATTATCCCGGCGCAGACATAGTGAGGGTGGAATAACGAGGGACAAGGGACATGGGACAAGAGACAAGGGAGTTTAGATACTCCTTGTCCCTTGTTGCTTGTCACTTGTCACTAACGTATGAAACTATCACAGTTTAACTACAATTTGCCAAAAGAACTAATCGCGCAGCACCCGAGTGAGAAACGGGACGAATCCCGGCTCTTGGTTTTGCATCGAGATACAGGCAAGATAGAGCACAGGATCTTTAAGGATATTGTAGATTATTTTCACAAGGATGATTTGGTGGTGCTGAATAACACAAAGGTTGTGCCAGCTAGGCTTTGGGGAAGGAAAGAGACAGGCGGGAAGGTCGAGGCACTTGTATTACAGGGACCCCGTACCAGTCGCTTTGCTCCGGTACGGGGCAGGCAAGAGTATGAAGTGCTATTGAAGCCTGCGAGAGGTTGTGAGGTTGGGAGTAAGTTAATTTTCGGAGATGGTGAGTTAAAGGCTGAAGTTGATAGAATAGAAAACGGCAGGAGATTTTTGAAATTTGAATGCAATGGGAATTTTGATGAACTTTTGGATAGATTTGGCAAAATGCCTTTGCCGCCATATATCAAACGCGACGCAGAAGATGCTGATAAAGACAGATACCAGACAGTTTATGCTTCAAAGAAAGGGGCTATTGCAGCGCCAACTGCAGGACTGCATTTCACAAATGATATTTTGTCGCGCATCACTGATAAAGGAATAGACATACAACATGTAACCCTTCACGTTGGCTACGGCACATTCAAACCAGTCAAGTGTGATGACGTGTCAAGGCACGAGATGGAAAAAGAATATTTTGAGATAAAGCCTGAAGTGATCAAGAAGCTACAGCGTAAAAAAGGCCGAACAATAGCCGTTGGCACAACAACCTGCAGAGTCCTTGAAACAATAGCCAAAAAAGCCGAGGCTGGACCTCGGCTTTTTTTAAAGCCGAGGTCCAGCCTCGGCTTTTTTGGGTGGACAGAGCTGTTTATTCACTCGCCATACAGATTCAAGGCAGTGGATGCGCTTTTGACTAATTTTCACCTACCTCGGACAACGCTTTTAATGCTTGTTAGCGCGTTTTGCAGTCGGGAACTTTTATTTAAAGCTTATAAAGAGGCAGTAGATAAAAAATACAGGTTTTACTCCTATGGCGACGCGATGCTGATACTTTAGGGACAAGTGACATGGGACAAGCAACAAGGGGCAAGGAGTATCTAAACCCCTTGTCTCTTGTCCCATGTCCCATGTCCCTTGGTACGAGGGTTTTACATGTTTAAAGTAACTCACAAAGACAAACACACAAAGGCAAGAGTAGGAAAACTGGAAACACCGCATGGCGCGATAGAGACGCCGGAGTTTATGCCGGTTGGTACTCAGGCTACTGTAAAGGCGCTTTCCAGTGAAGAGGTCAAGTATTGCAAGGCGCAGATCATACTGGGCAACACGTACCATCTCTATCTTAGGCCTGGCATGGAGATCATTAAAAATGCAGGCGGCCTGCATAAATTCATGTCATGGGATAAGCCCATTCTTACTGATAGTGGTGGATTCCAGATATTTAGCCTGGCGAGATTGATGAAGGTAAAGGACGAAGGCGTCTCATTTCAATCGCACGTTGACGGTTCTAAGCATTTTTTAACGCCAGAGGATGTGGTGAAGCTCCAGTTAGAATTAGGAAGCGATATTATGATGGTGCTCGATGAATGCCTGCATTATCCATGCCCAAAAGACAAGGCAGAGCGTTCGTTGGCGCTTACCAATAGGTGGGCGAGGAGATCCAAGTTAGAGGTGACGCGTTTAGGGACAAGGGACCCCATACGAAAATCAAAGATTTCGTACGGGGCAGGCAAGGGACATGGGACAAGGGGGTTAATTTTCGGCATTGTTCAGGGTAGTACATATCCTGACTTGCGCAAGAGGGCAGTGGAGGAACTGGTAGACATAGGTTTTGACGGGTATGCGATCGGTGGCCTGAGCGTAGGCGAACCAAAAGACCTAATGTATGAGATGATGGAGAATTCAACAAGATATCTTCCCGATGATAAACCGCGTTACACGATGGGTGTAGGCATGCCGCATGATTTCTTCAATGCAATCGAAATGGGCGTGGATATGTTTGACTGCGTTGTGCCAACGAGAAACGCTAGAAATGGCGCCGTCTATACCAATGAAGGGAAGCTCATTATCAGGAATAGCGAATACTCTAAGGACCTGCGGCCATTAAGTGAAAGCTGCGACTGTATGGTCTGTAAAAACTATTCGCGCTCCTATATAAGACATTTATTCAATACAGAGGAAATCTTGGGGTTACGACTTACTTCTTTACATAATGTGTATTTTTATGTAAACTTATTAAGAAGGATTCGCGAAGCAATTAAACAGGGCACATTTTTGGAGCTCAAAAAAGAGTTCGAGAATAAGATTTTTTAACAGAAAGGGGTTAGAAATGAATCCAGGCGCAGCTCAGCCAAATGTAATAGCATCTCTTATGCCGATCATATTTATATTCGGTATATTTTATTTTCTATTGATCAGACCGCAGCAGAAAAAGCAGAAGGATCACGAGAAGGTGATCCAAGAGCTAAAGAAAAACGATGAAGTCGTCACAAGCGGCGGCGTCCACGGCACTATTGTAAATGTAAAAGACAATACATTTGTAGTGAGAATAGATGATAATGTAAAAGTAGAGATAAATAAAAGCGCAGTCTCGTATTTGAAGAAAAGCAGATAGCCAAATAGAAGACAGAGGTCAGATGACAGAGAACAGAAGTTAGAAATTAGAGGTCAGAAAAATTTTGTCTTCTGTCTTCTGTTATCTGACTTCTGTCATCTGAAAATAGGAGGAACAATGACAAAGAAACTACAGTGGAGGATTTTGATAACTCTGGGCGTGGTGATCTTTGCCTTGCTGGGCATGTTGCCTTTAAAGGAAAAGATAAACCTAGGGCTTGATCTACAGGGCGGCATGCATCTTGTGCTAAAGGTAGATACTGAAAAGGTGCCTGAAGAGGCGCGGGAAGACGCGCCTAACAGAGCGCTGGAAGTAATCCGCAACCGAATCGACCAGTTTGGCGTGCGCGAACCCTTGATACAGCGTCAGGGAAAGAACGCGATAGTGGTGCAGCTCCCAGGCATTACTGATAGAGCCAGGGCCTTAGAGCTCATAGGTAAGACCGCCCTATTGGAATTTAAGATCGTCGAGAGCGATGAGGAATTAAATAAAAGGGCAGGCGAAGGTGACATCCCTGATGGATACGACTTAAAGGTCGTAGAGAAAGAAAAACTTCTTTTGCGCAGGGAAACAGTATTAACAGGGGATACGCTTGTAAACGCAGAGGTGAAGTTTGACCAATCAAGATTTAATGAGCCTTACATAGCGATAGAGTTCAATTCAAAAGGCGCAGCTTTATTTTCTAAAATAACAGGCCAGAGTGTTGGCGAGCGCTTAGCTATTGTCCTGGATGGCAAGGTGCATTCTGCGCCGCGCATAAATGAAAGGATACCGTCAGGCAGAGCTAGTATAACCGGCAGGTTTACGATTGAAGAGGCAGGTGATCTGGCAATCGTACTGCGAGCTGGTGCATTGCCCGCACCAATCTATATTGAAGAAGAACGCACAGTTGGTCCGCTCCTGGGAAAGGATTCAATAGAAAGCGGCGTAAGGGCATCCTTGATAGGTGTTGCGCTGGTCCTGGGTTTTATGCTTTTGTATTATCTTTTTGCAGGTGTTGTTGCCAGCATTGCGATGCTCTTAAATTTTGTAATAGTATTAGGTGTGCTAGGTTGGCTTCACACAACATTGACGCTTCCAGGCATTGCCGGCATGATACTTGTAATAGGTATGGCAGTTGACGCGAACGTGCTTATATACGAGCGCATTCGCGAGGAGCTTGCAATAGGCAAGCACATCCGGAGCGCTGTCGCAGCTGGCTACAACAAAGCCTTTATCACTATATTGGACTCTAATATCACGACATTGATCGCTGCCGCGCTTTTATTTAAATTCGGCACAGGCCCGATAAGGGGTTTTGGTGTTACGCTTTCAATAGGTATCCTGGCCAGTATGTTCACGTCGATATTTGTGACGCGGATCATTTTTGACCTTATCACTACAAATAAAAAATTCGAGCGCCTTCCAATGCTGCAGTTTTTCAAAAAGACAAAGATCGATTTTATTGGAAAGCGCTGGATCGCATATGTGCTTTCAGCGATCGTTCTTATAGTGGGCTTGAGTGTTTTCTTTTCAAAGGGTGAAGGCTCGTACGGCATTGATTTTACAGGCGGACAGCTTCAGGAATATTCCTTTGCCAGAGATGTGAAAGTGGATGAAGTGAGAAACTCACTTGTGGATATTGGCATAAAAGACGCGACTATCCAGCATGTCGGGGGCAAGAGACAAGTCTTGATAAAGACGACTGATGACGTGGCGTCTGTAATAAGTGGAAAATTCAAGGAGAGTTTTAGTGATAATCCTTCGAATCTTTTGCGCGTTGAGAAGGTAGGCCCTTCGATCGGGAGACACCTGAGAAAGAGCGCGTGGCAGGCAATGCTCTGGAGTCTTATAGGGATATTGATCTATGTAGGGATTAGATTCAAAAGGATCGGGTTTGCAATTGCTGGCGTAATCGCGCTCTTTCACGATGTATTTATAGCGCTGGGTTTTCTTGCTATAGCAGGCAAGGAGCTTAACCTTACGATAGTCGCGGCGCTCCTGACCATCGCGGGTTATTCTATTAACGATACGATAGTCATATATTCCAGGATACGGGAAAATATAAAGCTCTACCGCAAGGCATCCATGAAGGAGATCATAAACATGAGCGTGAATCAGACGCTTTCAAGGACAGTGCTGACTACGCTCACGACACTTCTCGCGGTAGTATCTATTTTCTTATTCGGTGGCGATGTGCTCAGGGATTTCTCTTTTACGCTGCTCATAGGGATAGTCTCAGGTATATATTCTACGATCTACATCGCGGCGCCGCTCATAATCTTCTGGCATGCCAAACGCGCTCGATAATATGGATAAGTTTGTCAAAATAAGGCGCATATTAATCCTGATCCTTGCCTTAAACTGGCTTGTTGCGCTCAGCAAGGTTGTTTATGGCCTCCTAACAAAATGCGCGTCAATGACTGCTGATGGCGTGCATTCGTTCGGAGATGGGATGTCCAATATAATAGGCCTCGTCGGTATATGGGCAGCATCCAAACCCATAGACGATGACCATCCATATGGTCACAAAAAATTCGAGACCTTTGCCACGCTGGGCATAGCAGTCATACTTTTTTTAGCAGCGATCGAGATCTTTAGGGAAGCGATTTTAAGAGTATCTCGTCCTGTAGTGCCTGATGTGACCAGTCTTAGTTTTATAATCATACTTGCTACAATGACTGTTAATATATTTGTGATGCGATACGAGCATCGTAGAGGCCAGGACTTATCCAGCGACATATTGATATGTGATTCTTTGCATACAAAAAGTGACATCCTTGCCTCGATGGCAGTACTAGTCACTCTTGTTTCGATAAAGGCAGGTTTCGCTTTTCTGGACACGATCGTCGCGAGTGTCATAGCGCTTTTGATAGCAAAATCAGGCATTGATATCTTAAAGAAAAGTTCTAATGTCTTGTGCGACGCGAATGTGCTGGCAAAATCAAAGATAGCGAATATTGTAAATGGTATACCCGGAGTAAAGTCGGTACACAAGATAAGGACGAGAGGAAGAAGTGACGATATACATGCAGACCTTCACGTGATCATCGATGCCGATATGCATGTTGATGACGCGCATAAACTGAGTCACAAGATAGAGTCGATCCTTAAGGAAAAAATACCAGGCATGACAGATGTTATTGTGCATTTGGAGCCATCAAAATGAAACGCTGGAATATCGAACGATCCGACCAAGCTGTCCAAAAAGAACTAAGCGATAACCTTTCCATTTCTCCGATCGTCTCCCAATTATTGATAAATCGAGGATTATCCACCATTGATAAGGCCAGGACATTTTTAAATGGAGATATTTCAGAGTTATACAATCCATTTCTGATGGAAGGTGTGCATGAGGCAGTTTGTCGCATAAAAAAGGCCATTGCAAAAAAAGAGAAGATCTTTATTCATGGCGATTATGATGTAGATGGAGTAACATCCGTAGTATTGCTCGTATTTACATTACGTCATTTTGGCATAGAACCAGAGTATTATATACCTGATAGAATTACTGAAGGTTATGGCCTGAGCGAAGCAGGGGTCGAGAAGGCAGTAGAGATCAATGCGGATCTAGTGATCACTGTAGACTGCGGCATCACCAGCTTCGAAGAGGTAAAGACGTTAAACGCGCACAATATAGATGTTATCATAACTGACCATCATGAAGTGCCAAAGATTTTGCCGCCCGCGTATTCCATTGTAAATCCTCATCGCAAAGATTGTCTGTACCCTGACAAGGATCTTTCGGGCGTAAACATCGCCTTTAAATTATGCGAGGCGTTATGCATAGAGCTTGACAGTAAAGAAATATGGAAACATCTGGACCTTGTCTCGCTCGGCACGATCTCAGATGTAGCGCCTCTTGTCGGAGAGAATAGGATCCTTGTCAAAGAGGGGTTGAAGTTACTTAAAAACGGCAGTTCCAATAAAGGCATCAAGGCGCTTATCCAGGCGAGCGGGTTAAAGAAAAAAGAGCCTGGTTCCTTTGAGATAGGTTTTATTTTAGGGCCGAGGATAAACGCGGCAGGCAGGATCGGTTCAGCAGACACCGCCGCGAGACTTTTATTGACGGCTGATTCCGAGGAAGCAGAGACCCTGGCAAAGAGGCTGAATGAAGCCAATCGCGAAAGGCAGAAGATAGAGGGCCTGACCTTAAAAGAAGCGATCTCAAAGATAGACAAAGATATAAATTTCAAAGAGCATAAGATCATAGTGCTGGACAATGAAGATTGGCATACAGGTGTAATAGGAATAGTCGCGTCCAGGATATCAAACAGATTTTACAGGCCCACGATTTTAATATCAACAAAGGACGGAGTGGGAAGGGGCTCTGGAAGATCTATCGAGAGTTTTCATTTATTTGAAGCTCTTTCAGGATGCGGGGATGTTTTAAAAGGATTCGGGGGGCATAAGTACGCCTGCGGCCTGACTATTTTAGAAAAGAATCTGACTCAGTTTAAAAAAACAATAAATGAGATCGCTAATAATGTCCTGAGCGCTGAGGACCTCATTCCAAGCCTTGACATTGATATGGAGATATCCTTGAGTGACGTGACTGACAGTGTGGTCGAAGAGGTGGCTCGACTTGAGCCTTTTGGAGAAGGCAATACTCAGCCAGTATTTTGTTCCAGGAATCTGAAATTGGCGCGGCCGCCAAGGATATTAAAGAATGAACACATTAAATTATGGATAAAAGATAAAGACAGGACTTTTGAGGCAATAGGATTTGGCCTAGTCAAGAATACTGATATAGAGATCATCCTTAAAAAATATTCTGAATTTGACCTGGCCTATAATATTTCTTTTAATTCCTGGCAGGGCGTGAACACCATCCAGCTTAAGATCAAAGATATTAAGCCTTCTGGATCTTGCCAGCCTTGATGCAGGAGGTGCAGACCTTTGTTCGCTTCGCGGCACCTTTTATGACAATGCGAATGGTCTGTAGATTTGGCAGGAACCTTCTCTTAGTAATACCTGTTATCTTCTTACCAACGCCGCCTTTTTTCTTAGCAAGACCGCGTCTTGCGATGCTGCTTCCAGCCCTTGGCCCTTTTCCACAAATTGCGCATATACGTGACATATTTTACCTCTCATTTTAGTGTTGAATCGGAGCTAAAATAATAGCATAATATAGAAGACTATGCAAGAGAAAATTAAACATGCTTATAAACTCATGGAATCGTGCCGGCTCTGTCCCAGGAACTGCGGGGTGAATAGACTTAAGGGCGAGATCGGCTTTTGTAAGGCTGGTCTTTTGCCAATGGTCTCAAGCTTCCACGCGCATTTTGGAGAAGAGCCTCCGATCTCTGGCCGTAACGGCTCAGGCACGATATTTTTCACACACTGTAGTCTAAGATGTGTATTTTGCCAAAATCATCCTATAAGTCAACTGGGTGAAGGGAAAGAGGTCAGCGTAAAAGACCTGGCCAGTATGATGCTGAAGCTGCAGAAACAAGGTTGTCACAATATAAATTTTGTAACACCCACTCACTACATGCCGCAGATTTTAGAGGCAGTGTTTATTGCAAAAGAGAATGGTTTAAAGGTACTACTTGTATATAACTGCGGCGGCTATGAATCAATAGAAGCGCTTAAAATATTGGACGGTATAATCGACATCTACATGCCAGACATGAAATATTCAGATAATAAAGCCGCGAAGAAATACTCATTTGCGCCAGATTATTTTGAGGTCTCTAAGAAGGTAGTAAAGGAAATGCATCGCCAGGTAGGTGATCTGAAAATAGTAAAAGGCATTGCCCAAAAAGGCCTTTTAATAAGGCACCTTGTCTTACCTGATGGCCTTGCAGGAAGCGAGGCTATAATAAAGGAGTTATCACCTAAAACATACATAAACCTCATGGCACAATATTACCCATGCCATAACGCTTTTAATTTTCCAGAGATCTCCCGCCGCATCACCCGCCGCGAATACCTGAATGTTATAAAGTTCGCTAAGAAAAAAGGCCTCTTCCGAGGCTTCCGCCAGGTCCTCCAAACCATAGACCGCGCCCAAATCCCCGAGTGGACCGACAACCTAAAACCCTAAAGTAGACAAAACAGTCACTGTCTGTTTTGTCTACTTATTATGTTAAGTTCGTCTTGACAGGGGAGGGGGTTTTTGGTGAAATAATTAAGAGATTATAAAAGATTTGAGGAGGGTTTTAAAGTGAAGATAAATAGGGTTATTTCTATATTAGTGCTATGTAGTTTTGTGCTTACTAGTAGTGGGCATGCAGATACCTTGCGCGTGCAGTCTATGTTTGAAGATGGCGACAAGGATAAACGTCTAGCTACAGAGTTGAAGAAAAAGAGTGAGAATACAGAAACAGTGGCATTGGAAAGAGAGTATATTATTGAAGGCCATGAAAATATAGTGAGATCGGAAATGGAATATGTTATTGACAGGCGCTTTGAACTTATGGTTATGAGTATGCTGGTTGATCTAGGATGGGTAGACGAGACGGACGAGTCGACAATAAAGAATCGTAAATTAAAACTAAGATCTCTTGCCGAGCGCGACATAAATATAGTTGCCATTAATGGACTCGTGTCAACGGCAAGACATTATACTGATGAGATGATAGAAAAAGAATTAAACGCGTGTTTTGAAAATGGTACGATTCCAGTAATTATAATAGACTCTGAATATAATAAAGAAAAAATAAATAAGAAAATGGGAAAAATCCTTGAGAAGAATTTAGGCAGAGAAGTATATTCTGTAACTTTACAAAACGAGCATGCACAAATAGAATGGGCTTTATTGCGCCATTTAAGTAGCCATGCTAAAGCAAAAGATGGCGTAAGAGGTATAGCATCTACTATAAAGTATGATTTTGCTGATTTTACAAATGGAAGAATCATTTTCGAAAAAGCACATTTTATAAAAGAAGTCGCATATGGAGTGATCGCAGCACTTAATGAGCAACTAAAGGATAGAATTGACAAAGCAAAGACAGTGACATTGGAAGGCGAAGTTGTTTCTAGTAAACATCGTGAGTTTATGAAAGTGCTGGTTGATTTTGGATGGGTACGATCTAAAATAGTACCCATAGAAGAACGCTCTAAGCTAGAACTTGTTCTTCTTGCCGCTCGCGAGAAAAATATTACAGTATTTCATGGCGATACAGTAAGTAGTGCATATGATTCCTTAGAAGGAGATGAAGAAGAATGGGAAAAATTTGTCAGATTAACAAAGAATGTTTTAGGAAAAGATACTATGCCAGTTATTCTAGTGCGAGATGAAAATCAAAAGAGTAAACTAGATGAAGCTACGGAGGTTTTAGCTGAAATCTTGCATAGAAAGGTCTATGTAGCTATTTTACCAGGAGAAGAAGCTCTTGGACAGTTTGACAACCTAATAAAAAGTCTGAATTTGGCTGCGGAGAGTTTTAAATTTTATGACTTTGAATATTTCGGGACCGTTGACGATATTATAGATAGTGCAGACTTTATCAAGGCAGTTGGAGACGAAATATAACTAGCATCATCCACAATATGCTTTACCTAAAAGGCTAAGCCGTTTCAGCGGTTTAGCCTTTTATTTTTGGTCATTGACCCCACTATATATATTTGCTATATTGCTACTATATGAAAGACCTATCTATTTCCGCAAGATATGTTAAAGGTGTGGGGCCTTCGAAGCTAAAGCTTTTGAATAGGCTTGACATTGAGACCATTGAGGAGCTTATCTATTGTCTGCCCCGGAGATATGAGGATAGGAGTAAGATAAAAAAGGTCTCTGAAACAAAGTCTGGCAGGTTTGAGACCATAAAGGTCAAGGTGCTGGCCTTTGGTGATCGTACTACAAAAAGGGGCTTGAATATATTTAAGATGGCAGTAGGAGATTCTACAGGCGTGCTGCATGCAACATGGTTTAACCAGCCGTATATGAAGGATAAGTTTGAGGTAGGACAAGAGCTTATTCTTTACGGAAAAGTAGAAAAGCCGCAGATCAATAATCCTGAGTACGAGATTTTAACAGGTACAAAAGAGGATTCTATTCACATGGGCAGGATCGTGCCGATATACCCTCTTACCGAGAGCTTGAACCAGCGCTGGTTTAGGAATGTCTTGAAATTTACAGTGGATGAATATGGTGGCAATGCAGTGGATATGTTGCCGTATGAAATAAGAAGGCGCAACGATCTAATGCTTCTTAAAGGCGCTTTAGAGAATGCGCATTTCCCAGTGAGTGAGATCGTGCTAAAAAAGGCAAAGAAGAGGCTTGTGTTTGACGAGTTTTTACTGTTGCAGGCAGGCATTGCTATGAAGCGCGCGAGCATTAAAATAGATCTGACAGGCTGTGCGCATAAACTTGATGGGGATTTAATCGGGAAATTTAAACAGGGCCTACCATTTGAATTTACAAAAAGCCAGGTAAAGGTTCTAAAGGAAATAGAAGAGGATATGCAAAACCCCAAGCCCATGAATCGTCTTCTGCAGGGCGACGTGGGCAGTGGAAAGACAATAGTTGCTTTATGCGCGCTTATCCTCACAGTACAGAATGGTTATCAGGGCGCATTAATGGTACCTACTGAGATACTCGCGGACCAGCATTACAAAAATATAAGCGCGCTCCTAAAAGATCTTGGCGTAAAAGTGGTGCTTTTATCAGGCGATTTAAAGTCTAAAGAACGCGATAGGCGAAAGCACATGATAGAGACAGGCGAGGTAGATTTAGTCATTGGCACGCATGCGCTTATCCAGCAAAGCGTGAGATTTAAAAGACTGGGCCTGGCAGTAATAGACGAGCAGCATAAATTCGGTGTTTCACAGCGCGCGCTTTTAAAATCAAAATCCGTAAATCCTGATATCCTTATTATGACAGCTACTCCTATACCAAGGACGCTCAGCCTGACTGTGTATGGCGATCTGGATACTTCTATCATAGATGAATTACCGCCTGGCAGGGGAGATACAAAGACTTTGTATTTCGAAGGAAAAAATAGAGAACGCTCATACAAGATCGCTGAGGAACAAGTAGTGCTTGGTCGACAGGTTTATATAGTTTATCCTATCATCGAGGAATCTAAAACCTCGGACCTAAGGGCAGCAAAAAAGATGCACGCGCAGTTAAGCGAGCGTTTTTCCAAATTAAACGTAGGCATTTTACACGGAAAAATGAAATCAGTTGATAAAGAAAGAATCATGAGAGACTTTAAAGATAAAAAGATAGGCATACTTGTTTCTACTATAGTCATAGAAGTAGGCGTGGATATACCTAACGCATCCACGATGATTATAGAGCATGCTGAGCGATTTGGACTTAGCCAGCTGCATCAGTTAAGGGGCAGGATCGGCCGCGGCAAGTATATTTCTTACTGTATTCTGATTTCAGATCCGAAGAGCGATGATGCAAAGAGCCGCATAAAGGCAATGCTCGAGACACAGGATGGTTTTAAGATAGCGGAGAGAGATCTCGAGATAAGAGGCCCAGGAGAATTTTTCGGCACGCGCCAACACGGCCTTCCAGAACTTAAGATAGGAAATATCATAAGGGATAGAGATATTTTAGAGCTGGCAAGAAAAGAGGCGTTTGAGATAGTAAAGAAGGACAGATTCTTGCGTAGACCGGAACATCGGCATATTCGACAAGGTTTGGAGAAAAAGTTTGGGATGGCGAGTTTGGAGTTGGCAACGGTAGGATAGAGACAAGGGACAAGGGACAAGTGACAAGAGACAAGGGGGTTTAGATACTCCTTGTCCCATGTCACTTGTCCCTAATAGTCCCATGTCACTTGTCCCCAATGTATGAAAATCATAGCAGGCAAACTTAAAGGTAGAGTTATCGAAATGCCAAAAGGCATTCGGCCTACGTCGGATAAGGTGCGTGAGGCCTTGTTTGAGATACTCAAGGACAGGATAGAGGGAGCCGCCTTTCTTGATCTTTATTGTGGCAGTGGCGCAATAGGCATTGAGGCCTTTTCGCGAGGCGCAAAAAGCATTAGTTTTGTTGAGAACGATGCCAGGTGTATTGCTATATTAAAGAAGAATATATCTTTATTGCAGTTATCTAAAATAAATATATATGCTAGGGACGCGCTAAGGTGGATTAAGGAGAATAAGGAGGCTTTTGACATTGTTTTTCTTGACCCGCCTTACTATAAAGACATGGCCAAAAAGACCTTGATAGCGCTATCTGATTGTGATATACTGGCTCGCAATGCGCTAGTAATAATAGAGGCGTATAAGAAGGATATCCTGCCTGAAGAGGCGGGAACTTTAAAGAAAATACGCACCTGTAAGTACGGCGACACAAAACTGGAGTTCTATAAGACATGAAGAAGATAGTCGTGTATCCTGGCAGTTTTGACCCGATGACCTATGGCCACCTGGACATTATAAAAAGGGCACTGAAGATATCAGATAAGGTAGTGGTGGCAGTCGCGCATAACTCTGAGAAGATGCCGCTTTTTGATGTAGGCGAAAGGGTCGATCTTTTAAAGAGGGCAGTCAAGGGATTTAAGAGGGTAGAGGTGGATGACTTTGACGGGCTGATCGTAGACTATGTCAAAAAAAAGAAGGCATCGGTTGTGATCAGAGGACTTCGCATGATCTCGGATTTTGAATATGAATTCCAGATGGCGCTTACCAATAGAAAGCTTGCCAGTAATATCGAGACCATTTTTATGATGCCCTCAGAGTCTTATTCGTATTTATCAAGCAAATTAATCAAAGAGGCAGCAGCCCTTGGAGCAAATCTAAAAGGTTTTGTCCCTCCCTTTATAGAAAAGGCAATCAAAGAGAAACTAGGATAGGTGTATATGGGCTTTGTAGAAAAGATATACAAGCAAGCCAAAAGAGCAAAAAAACGCATACTCCTGCCTGAGGGCAAAGAGCCCCGCGTTTTAAAGGCAGTTGATTTTATATTGAAGCATGATATATGCGTACCTGTTCTTATCGCAGGCCCGGATGATTATAAAAATTTAGATAAGTATGTATCGCTTTATTGCGAGATCCGGAAACATAAAAATGTAAAAGAGAGTGACGCGCGGAGATTGATTTTGGAAAATCCTGTTTTTTATTCCGCGCTCGCAGTACGCGCAGGAGACGCGGATGGTTTTGTGGCAGGCGCATCTACCACTACGCGCGACGTTGCAAGAGCGGCTATCCATTGCATAGGGCCTGCAGAGGGTACGAAAACTATATCGAGCTCAAGCATTGTTATCCTTTCTGATGAGACCCTTGGATCTAACGGGGTCCTTGTATACGCGGACTCAGGTATCATACCTGACCCTACTGCTGAACAGTTATGCGATATCGCGATAGCGTCTGCTAAGATGGCGCAGGCGCTGCTGGATGATGAGCCAAGGGTGGCAATGCTTAGCTATTCCACAAAAGGAAGCGGTGGTTCTGGAAAGAGCATAGAAAAGGTCCGCCAGGCAACGAAACTTGTGATGGAAAAGGAACCGGATATAGTTATAGACGGAGAAATACAGATCGATTGCGCTGTTGTATCTAGTGTGGCTAAAAGAAAAGACCCTGACGGTAAAATAAAAGGCAAGGCAAACGTCTTTATCTTCCCAAATCTGGATGCGGGGAATATAGCTTATAAATTAACAGAGCGGCTTGCAAAGGCCCATGTGATCGGGCCTTTACTGCAAGGTCTTAAGAAACCTGCTAGCGATCTGTCCAGGGGCTGCGATTCACAGGATATCGTTGACGCGGTAGCAGTAACCGCGTTGAGGGCACAAGAAGTTTAAAGGCAAAGGTCTTTAAATAGAAAGGTAGGCTTTAGCCTGCCTTAATAGAAAAAGACCTTTGCTACATTATGTAGGTCACACTTTAGTGTGACAAAAGAGTGTGCCAAAAATTAAATTATGAAAATTCTAGTATTAAATAGCGGAAGTTCATCCATAAAATATAAGCTCTTTGACATATCAAAGAATAAAGAAACGCTTTTAGATAAAGGCATGGCGGAGAGAGTTTCTGATCATAAGGAGGCGTTGAGTTTAATATTGAAAAAAATAGATTCAAAGATAGAGGCCTGTGGTCACAGGGTCGTGCATGGCGGGGATAGATTTAAAACAGCAGCACTGATCGATGAAACTGTAATGGAGACAATAGAACATTTTAGTGAATTAGCACCTCTTCATAATCCGCCAGCGCTTCTGACAATAAATGAGTCAAAGAAACTTCTTCCGGATGTGCCGCACGTAGCAGTGTTTGATACAGCCTTTTTTCAGACAATGCCGGAATGCGCGTATCTATATGCTATACCGTATGCGCTTTACGAGAAACACAAGATCCGAAAATATGGTTTTCATGGCACATCTCATAAGTATGTAGCAGGTCAGGCCGCGAGGATCTTGAAAAAGTCCATTGATAAGCTAAAGATCATCACCTGTCATCTGGGGAATGGATGCAGTATAGCTGCTGTTAAAAGCGGCAAGGCCATTGATACAAGTATGGGATTTACGCCTTTGGAAGGCCTTATCATGGGGACGCGCTCAGGAGATATTGATCCGACAATAGTTTCTTATATTATGAAGAAACAGGGCGTGGATATTGATAGGGCGATTGAGATTTTGAACAAGGAGAGCGGGCTTTTAGGTATCTCGGGTATAAGCAATGACATGCGCGAGATAGTAAGAAAAAAAGACGATAAGAGGTCAGCCCTTGCGCTAAAGATGTTTGCGTACAGGATTAAAAAATACATCGGCGCTTATATAGCTTCAATGGGTGGAGTGGATGCAGTGGTCTTTACAGGTGGTATTGGCGAGAATCACCCAAACCTGGTGAAAGAAATATGCAAAGACGTTGTATCGCCAAAGGTCAGGATATTATCGATTCCAACAGATGAGGAATTGATGATCGCGAGAGATACGTATGAAAATATATGTAGATAAGATATTGCCAGAGGGATTAGATCTTGCAGAGAAAATAGACCCGGGTAAGATCTCGTCGGATCTGGCAAAGCAGGGCACGGCTTTTTTTGATTCAATAGATGTGAAGGCAAGGGTCACAAAGGCAGGGATGGAGGTCTTTGTCGATATTTCCCTGGAATCACCTGTTGAATATACGTGCAGTCGCTGTCTTGCTAAGATCAAGGATACTTTTAAGAAAAGTTTTAACACCAATTATGAAGTCCATCCAGGAGATATTCTGGAGATAGATGACGACATAAGACAGGAAATAATGCTGGATAGTCCGATAAAGATCGTTTGCAAACCTGATTGTAAAGGGCTATGCCCGAATTGCGGTCAGAATTTCAATGTAGATGAATGTGAGTGCAAAACAGAAAACAGAAAACAGAAGACAGAAGACGGAAGACAGAAAAATCTGTTATCTGACCTCTGACTTCTGTCATCTGAACGATTATACAAGGAGGTTGAGAAATGGCTTTACCAAAACGAAGACATTCGAGTTCAAGGCAGGGTAAGCGCAGAGGCGCGCAGAAGATCCATGTGCCGAGCGTATCAGTATGTCCGGATTGCAAGGCGCCAAAGTTATCACACAGGGTATGTCCTGCCTGTGGCTTTTACAAAGGCAGACAAGTCGTGCAGATAAAGAAGAAAGAGAAAGAAGAGAAGAAGTAGTAGTGAGGGACAAGGGACATGGGACCCCATACGAGAATCAAAGATTTCGTACGGGGCAGGCAAGAGACAAGGGGGTTTAGATACTCCTTGTCCCTTGTTGCTTGTCACTTGTCCCCAAAGATGAGGTTTTGTCATGATAAAGATAGCTTTAGACGCAATGGGATCGGATAATGCGCCGGGTGTGGATATTGAGGGTGCTGTGCTGGCGGCCCGTGAATATGACCACCAGATAATCCTGGTGGGTCAAAAAGACCTCATTGAAAAGGAACTTGAAAATCACGGATCTATTCCAAAAAATATCTCCATAGAGCATGCCCCAGAGGTCATAGGCATGCACGAGCAGCCCGTTCTTAGCGTCAGAAGAAAAAAACATTCCTCTATTGTGACCCTGGCGAATCTTGCAAAAGAAAAAAAGGTAGACGCTATTGTCAGCGCGGGCAATACAGGCGCAATGGTGTGCGCTGCCACGCTTAAATGCAGGCTTCTTCCTGGAATAGAAAGGGCAGGCATAGGTATTGTCATGCCTACCTTAAGAGATACGGCCTTGATGATAGATGTAGGAGCTAATATAGGCGCTAAGCCCAAGCATCTCCTGCAGTATGCGATAATGGGAAGCGCCTATTCAGAATGTATATTAAATAAAAAATCCCCAAAGGTAGGGCTTCTGAATATCGGAGAGGAAGAATCAAAAGGCACGGGTTTTTTGAAAGAGGCATATGGACTTTTAGAGCTCTCGGGCCTGAATTTTATAGGCAATATCGAGGGCAGGGATCTTTTTATGGGAGATTGCGATGTTATCGTGTGCGATGGCCTGGTCGGGAATGTGGCGCTCAAGGTTTCAGAGAGCACTGCGCACGCCCTTACAGAGATGCTTAAGCAATACCTGAACAGCAGTTTTATTACAAGGCTTTCTGCTGTACTGGGCAGAAGCGCCTTTCGTTTATATAAGAAAAAGATGGATTCTGCCGAGTATGGCGGCGCGCCGCTTTTGGGTATAAATGGGATCTCTATAATATGCCATGGTTCTTCGAGCGCCAAGGCGATCAAGAACGCTATTCGGGTAGCAGGCGAAGAATTCAATAAGAATGTAAATCAACATATAGTTGAGAAGATTTCATAGAGAGGAGATGCGATGCAGGAAGCTGGGATATTAGGGTTAGGCTGTTATCTACCTCCAAAGAAATTAACGAACAGTGATATCGAAAAAATGGTAGATACAACGAATGAGTGGATAATTACTCGAACAGGCATTAAAGAAAGAAGGATCGCGCCTAAAGAAGTTGCTGCGAGTGATCTTGGCGTCGAGGCGTCCAAGGCTGCTATTGAAAATGCCGGATTAAAACCAGAGGATATTGATTTAATTATTACAGCTACAATAACCCCTGACATGGCATTTCCTGCTACGGCGTGCATTATACAGGATAAGATCGGCGCAAAAAATGCTGCTGCATTTGACATAAACGCTGCATGTACTGGTTTTGTTTATGGTATAGTCCTGGCCAAACAGTTTATTAATACAGGTACATATAATAATGTTTTAGTAGTGGGTACAGAAAAGCTGACGAGCATTGTTGACTGGACAGATAGATCGACCTGTGTATTATTTGGAGATGGCGCAGGCGCGTGTGTAGTGGGAAAGAGTAAAGAAAAGAGGATAGTTTCTAGCTTCCTGGGCGCAGACGGCTCAGGCGGTCATCTTTTAAGTATGCCTGCGGGCGGCTCAAGATTACCTGCTACAGAGGATACAGTTAAAAATAAGCTGCATTTTCTTAAGATGGAAGGAAATGAGGTATTCAAGATCGCAGTCAGGATAATGGTGCAGGCTGCTGACAAGGCGATCAAGAAAGTAGGACTTAAGCCCAGTGATATAAATCTAGTTATCCCTCATCAGGCAAATATCAGGATACTTATGGCAGTTGCAAAGAGATTGGGCCTGCCTGAAGAAAAGATTTTTTTGAATATAGAGAAATACGGAAATATGTCAGCAGCCTCTACAGCAGTTGCGCTGGCAGAAGCAGGCCAGCAGGGTAAGTTAAAGAAGGGCGATAATGTGGTGCTGGTTGCGTTTGGCGGAGGACTTACTTACGGAGCAGCTGTTATAAAATGGTAATAAATCGCGGAACCAGCGCAGAAGCTAAAGTAGACAAATCTGTCAGTGACTGATTTGTCTACTTTAGACGCGGAACTTACGCAGAAGCGAAAAATATGAAAAATGTAAGTTATATTTTTCCAGGGCAGAGCGCGCAGCATGTTGGCATGGGCAAGGATCTGTATGAAAATTGCCCTGAGGCAAAAGACGCGTTTGATGAGGCAGAAAAGATTTTACCAGAGGCAGGCATTAAGAAACTCTGCTTTGAGGGACCTCTTGAAGAACTAACTCAGACAGCGAATAGTCAGGTGTGTATTCTTGTGGCTAGTGTGGCGGCGTTGAAGGCATTAGTGACAAGTGACAAGGGACCCCATACGAAAATCGGAGATTTCGTACGGGGCAGGCAAGGGACAAGGGTTGTTGCTTGCGCAGGGCTTAGTTTGGGAGAACTCACGTCGCTTGTGGCTGCAGGAAGTATTGAATTTGCTGATGCTGTGCGCCTCGTTAGACGGCGTGGCGAATTAATGGAAGAGTCGTCCAGGAAGAATCCAGGCAGCATGGCCTCTATAATCGGCCTGGCGCTCGAGGATCTAAAAAAAGTTTGTGCTGAGACAGGCGCTGAGATAGCAAATCTAAATTGCCCTGGCCAGATAGTCATATCCGGGAGAAAAGAATCTGTTGAAAAGGCAATGCCCCTTGCGTTAGAAAAAGGCGCTAAAAAGGCAATAGCCTTAAAAGTGAGCGGAGGATTTCATTCTTCTTTAATGAAGGAGGCAGCAGATCTTTTTAAAATAGAACTGGACAAGGTAAAATTTTCAGCGCCTCAGATAGGTGTTGTCAGTAATGTAACCGCGGATTATGAAAAAACGCCTGACGAGATCAAAGATAATCTCGTTAAACAGCTATTTAGTCCAGTGCGCTGGGAAGAATCTATAAAGAGAATTGCCTCCTCAGATGGGGGCGTTGATATATTTTTTGAAATCGGCCCAGGGAAAGTGCTAAAAGGATTATTGCGTAGAATAGATGGTAATCTAAAGGTCCATAACATAGAAAAAGTACAAGATATAGAAAATATAAAAAAGATGTAGGGGTGAGGATGAGTTGTGGGTCGAGTTGTGAGTTGTGAGGGTGAGTTTAAAAACCCACAACCCACCCACACAACCCGACACACAACTCATAACACACCCCCATAACTCACAACAAGAGTCATTATCATGAAACGTCGCGTAGTAATAACAGGTCTGGGCGTAATAGCGCCGAATGGCGTGGGTAAGCGGGCGTACTGGGATGCCTTGAAGCAGGGGCGTTCTGGCATTCGCCGAATTACGCGTTTTGACCCGAGCCCTTTTCCCACACAGTTTGCTGGTGAGGCGGATTTTGACCCTGCCAAATTTATTTCCTTTAAACAGCTAAAGCGAATGGACAGGACTTCGCATCTTGCGGTTTCAGCAGCAAAGATGGCAGTAGAAGATGCAGGCCTTAATATTAAAGACGAAGATCCTGAGCGCATAGGTGTTGTCGTAGGCACTGCAATGGCTGGCCATGGCAGGATACTTGAACAGCATGATGTATTTATAAAAAAAGGGCCGATGAAAATAGATACATTTACTGCGATAGCGTCTTTTCCAGATGCGCCGTCGAGTCAGATTTCCATAGAGCTTGGCATTAATGGCCCGAGCTTTTCTATTGCCACTGCATGTTCTTCTGCCTCAGATGCGATCGGCTATGCCTTTAATGCGATCAGAAACAAAGATCTTGATATAGTCATTATGGGAGGTGCTGATACTCCTATATTTCCACCTATACTTGGCGCATTTTGTGTCTTAAGGGCATTGTCAAAGAGAAACGATGCGCCTGAGAGGGCCTCAAGGCCGTTTGATAAGGAAAGGGATGGTTTTGTGCTTGGCGAAGGCGCAGGGATTTTAATACTGGAAGACCTGGAACATGCCTTAAAGCGCAATGCCCATGTCTATGGCGAGATCTCAGGTTTTGGCATGACATGCGATGCCTATCATATGACAAAACCAGAGCCTTCGGGAACTCAAGCAATAAGGGCATTGAAGCAGGCATTGCAGGACGCAAAGGTGAAACCAGCCGAGATACAATATATCAATGCGCACGGCACATCAACTCTACTGAATGACAAAAACGAAACGTTTATCATAAAAGAGGTTTTTGGAAAATACGCGACTAAGCTTCCAATAAGTTCAATAAAATCCATGATAGGACATTTAATAGGCGCTGCTGGCAGCGTGGAATTAATAGGCGCCTTGATGGCCATTGAAGAAGGTGTCATTCCGCCTACGATAAACTATGAAGCGCCTGATCCGGAATGTGATCTTGATTTTGTACCTAATAAGGCAAGAGAGGCAAAGGTAGACGTGCTCTTAAAGAATTCGTTTGGATTCGGAGGCAAAAACTCAGCGCTTGTGGTTAAGAGTTTTAAAGGATAACGAAGCTTTTCTGTAGGCCAGGTTTAAACCTGGCCTACAGAAAAGCGGAGTTATCCAATGGATAACGGAGGATATTATGTGCGAGTTATCATTAGAAGGTAAAGTAGCACTAGTAACAGGCGGCGCAAGAGGCATTGGCAAGGAGATCGCGCTCTCTTTTGCAAGGGAAGGCGCGAATATAGCCCTGTGTGATGTGAATCTTGAGGAAACAGAGAAGACTGCTAAGGAAATCCGTGATTTAGGCAGGGATTGTCTTGCCTTGAAGACAGATGTCACCAGCCTAAAGGATGTGCAGGATATGATGGATAAAATTCTTGACAAACTTAGCAAATTAGATATACTTATAAACAACGCTGGCATAACAAAAGACGGCCTTGTCCTTAGGATGTCTGAACAGGACTGGGACAAAGTCATAGCAGTTAATCTAAAAGGCTGCTTTATCTGCACAAAAGTAGCGTCAAAGGTTATGCTGAAGCAGAGATTTGGCAAGATAGTTAATCTTGCTTCGATCATTGGTATAATGGGTAACATTGGTCAGGCTAATTATGCAGCCTCCAAGGCAGGTATAATAGGGCTTACGAAGAGCGTGGCAAAAGAGCTGGCACCCCGCGGCGTATGTGTGAATGCAATAGCGCCCGGATTCATAAAGACAGAGATGACAGCCAAATTGCCAGAGGATATACAGAAGAAGATGCTTTCGTTTATACCGCTTGGACGTTTTGGAGAGCCAAAGGACGTAGCGAATCTCGCGCTGTTCCTTTCGAGCGAAAACTCTTCATATATAACTGGCCAGGTAATACAAATCGACGGCGGAATGTTGATGTAATAAAAGGAGGGCGGACAATGGCAGTAGCAGAGAAAGTAAAATCAATAATAGCAGAGCAGTTAGGCGTGAAGCCGGAAGAGGTAGTTCCTGAGGCATCTTTTATCGATGATCTTGGCGCGGATTCTCTTGATACAGTAGAGCTGGTAATGGCGCTCGAAGAGGAATTTGGCACAGAGATCCCTGATGAGGATGCTGAAAAGATCACTACTGTGGGCGACGCTGTTAAATACATAGAAGAGAAGTCAGCAAAGAAATAATATCTTTGCTTGGATCTGAGATGAACGGGTTAGAAGAGTAAATCTGTATCTAATTCTCTTCTAACCCTTTACTTTTAAGAGGATTTTAGAGATGAAACGTAGAGTTGTCGTTACAGGATTAGGAATAATCTCACCCGTAGGCAATAATAAGGAAGCATTCTGGACGTCTCTAGTGAATGGCAAGGGCGGTATTGGCCCGCTCACTTCCTATGATTGCAAGGATTATACTTCGCGTATAGCAGGTGAGGTCAAGAATTTCGTGCCAGCCCCATTTATCCCAAAGAAAGAATTGCGCCGCATGGAGAAGTTTGTCCAGTTTGCTGTAACAGCAGCTAAAGAGGCGGTAGATGATTCAGGCCTTGATATACCAAATGAAGACCCGTTCAGAATAGGTGTTTTGGTGGGTTCAGGCATAGGCAGCTTAAGGATAATAGAGGAGCAGCATAAGGTGATTCTTGATAGGGGTCCTTCAAGAATAACTCCGTTTCTGATACCCATGCTTATTGTGAATATGGCGTCAGGCCATATATCAATAATGTTTAAGGTGAAGGGTCCGAACTCTTGCACAACGACTGCCTGCGCTGCAGGTACCCACGCGCTCGGCAGTGCATTTAAGATAATTCAGAGAGGCGATGCTGATGCGATGATCGCAGGCGGCACAGAGAGCTGTCTCACGGCTCTTGGCGTAGGAGGCTTTTGCGCATTAAAAGCGCTTTCCACTAGAAACAATGAGCCAGAAAGGGCGAGCCGGCCTTTTGATAAAGAAAGAGACGGATTTGTAATAGCAGAAGGTTCTGGAATGGTTATCTTAGAAGAGTATGAGCATGCAAAGAAAAGAAATGCCAAGATATACGCAGAGGTGATCGGTTTTGGAATGAGCGGAGACGGCTATCACATGACAGCGCCTGATCCTACAGCAGAGAGTCCAGCTGAATGTATGAGAAGCGCATTAAAGGATGCGGGGATAAAGCCAGAAGACGTCTCCTATATAAATGCGCATGGTACATCTACAAACCTCAATGATAAAGTAGAAACACTTGCTATAAAAAAGGTTTTTGGCGATTACGCGAAGAAAGTACCGATTTCCTCAACAAAATCCATGACAGGCCATCTACTAGGCGCGGCAGGGGGCGTTGAATTTATCGCATGCTGCCTTGCTATTAAAGATGGAATAATCCCACCCACCATTAACTACGAAAATCCAGACCCGGACTGCGACCTCGACTATGTGCCAAACAAGGCGCGTAAGGCAAAGGTCGATATCTGCATATCCAATTCCCTAGGTTTCGGCGGTCATAACGCCACCATTTGCCTCAAAAAACTCTAAATTGTACGGTTTTATACTGTTTTTATTGATTTGTTGACAATAGGTGGCAATTATAGTATAATATAATGAACCAAATATCTTTACAAAAAAAGGAGTTTTTTTGTTTACTTCCCGCAAAATTTTATTATCTTTTTCATTACTAGCAGTATTTGTTTTTCTCGCCTGTGCCAGCCCTTCTGTAGCATATAGCATTCCTACTGCTGAAATTTCTTCAATCGAGTTTGACAGTCCTACTAGACATCTTGTTGTTAATGGTTCTGCCTATGGTTCAGATTTCAAGAGCTATAAAATAGAATATGGCACAGGTGAGTCACCTACATATTGGACGAGTCTTAAGGTTTCAGAAGACGAGGTTCCAGACGGTGTTTTGGCAACAGGCACAGTATTCTGTATCAAAGAAGGATATTATACAGTCAAGCTCACTGTAGAAGATACTAATGGAGATATTGCAGAAGATAGAGATAGATTTTATTACTCACCTTATTTTATTTTAAAGTGGAGTAAAAACAGTTGGTCTGTTTCAATGTTTTCTTTAATGATAGGTCTATTGACTGTAACTGACGATGAGGGCGAGACAGCTACAGCTCCACTGAAAATTCTTGTCAATGCTGTAGATGAGGATGAAGATGAGGAGGAAGACGAAGATAAAGATGATGTTAAGGGTGAGAAAAAGCCAATAAAAGATCTGCAGTATGTCCCAGGTGAGTTTATAGTAAAGTTTAAGCCTGAGGCGATTCAAAAGGCTGCATCTATAGATTCAGCAAAGCCTCTCTTCAAAAAGAAAAAAGGTAAGATGCCTGATACTTATATTCTTAAGATAGATCCGTCAGAGGATGTATTGGCTGCATGTAGCAGGTATAAGGCAAGGGATGATGTTGTATATGCTGAGCCAAATTATATTTACACCATAGATGGTGAGCCAGATCCTATGCTCTCACAGCAGTGGTCTCATAAAAAGACACAGGCAGATCTTGGCTGGGATATTGAAACAGGCAACAAGGATATTGTAATAGCTATTATAGATACAGGTGTAGAGTATACTCACCCAGACCTAGCAGAAAACATCTGGACAAATGAAGGCGAAATCCCTAATAACGGAGAAGATGATGATAGGAATGGGTATGTAGATGATTACTATGGCTATGATTTTGCTAACCTTAATAATGACCCTAAAGATGAGAATAACCATGGCACGCACTGTGCAGGTATTGCGGGTGCAGTAGGGAATAATGGCATAGGCGTGGCAGGCGTGTGTCATTCTTGCTCAATAATGTCTTTAAGGGTAAGCTTAAAGCCCCCTAATGGCAATGTAGTGCGCACTATTTCACAAAGTGATCTTTTAGCGGAAGCACTTAAATATGCTGCTGATAATGGCGCTCGTATTATCTCTATAAGTCTCAGAGGAGCCAACTCTCAGACAGTAAAAGACGCGATAACATATGCCTATCAAAAGGGATGTGTGATTGTAGCAGGCGCAGGCAACGGAAATTCCAGTAATAAATGTTATCCTGCGGCATTTGACAATGTAATCGCAGTAGCTGCTACTAATTTTAAAGATCAAAAAACAGAGATTTCAAACTATGGCAGCTGGATAGATGTTGCAGCCCCAGGCGAGAATATTTTATCAACTGTTCGTTCAGGTTATGGATCTTCTTCAGGTACCTCAATGGCTGCTCCATACGTAGCAGGTCTAGCAGGACTTATACTTTCAAAAGATAGTTCACTTAGCAATAGTGAAGTTAAAAAGGTGATAGTAAGTAGCGTAGATGGCTGTGATTCTGATAAATATATAGGTACAGGCAGGGTCAATGTCTATGAGGCATTAAAGGATGAAGATGTCCCTTGCACAACAGAGATAACCTCGCCAGAGCATGATGATATAATAATTGAAGATGTGGAAGTTATAGGTACTGCTACAGGGGATTACACGCTTTATTATGGAAAGGGCACATATCCCTCCAGGTGGGAAGAATTTGACTTAGGCGAGAGTACCACAGAGGATGTTTTAGGTACATGGAATATATCAAATTTAACTGAAGGGACATATTCAATTAGACTAGCAGTTGAGGATGATGGCTCAGTAGTATGCGAGGATAAGGTGGTTGTAGAGGTAAGGGTAAGGGTGAATGATCGCGTGATTTACGTTGATAATTCTGCTAGCGGTGCAAATGATGGTACGTCCTGGCAGGATGCATATACAACGATTAGCGCTGCCTTTGATGACTTATACTATGAATCAGGCGTTACTATAAAGGTAGCACAGGGTAGCAGTGCTTATGAAGAGGATTTCACCAATATCACTAATGGGACAGATTCAGGAGTAAAGGATAATCATAATTCCTTAGTAGCAAAAGATGAGCATGCCCCAATAATAGCTTCTACTTTTACACTCAAGGATGTCAAATACTTTAAGATAAAAGGATTCAAATTTATCAACGCAGGCCTTGATATTATAGACGCTTCAAATATAAAGGTGGTAAACAATACAATAGACTCCAATAGAGATTTTGGTATCTATTTACTGGATAGTGCTAATAATACTGTAAAGAATACCATTGTTATAAATGGTGAGGACGCAGGTATATGCGCAGAAGGGATCTCCTCAGTCTCGTCTTCGTATAATAATCTCTGGAATAATGGTGTGAATTACAAAGGCTGTTCAAAAGGTGAAGGAGATATCTCTAGCGACCCATTATTCGTAGATCTTGCATCAGGTGATTATCATCTCAGGTCTGATTCTCTATGTATAGATGCAGGGGATCCTAACGATCCGCTTGATAGTGCGGGTTCGCGAGTGGATATAGGATGTTATACAGGGTATACACATCCAAGGGATCTCAAGAAACCTGTACTAGATGATGCGCAGCCTAAAGGCGCAACTGGCCTTGAGGTATATGAAGGTCAGGAGGTATTATTTAAGGTATATTCTTTTGATCCTAAAGGAAGGGCTATTACTTATTCGCTTCCCTATTCTTCAGATCCTGGCTTTATAGAAAATTCACAAGAAGAGCCAAAGAGTGGTATTTACACATGGCAGACAGATTATAATGATGCTGATGATGGCGGCGAGTACTATGTAACCATTAGGGCTACTGCAGATGATGGCCGTTATGCAGAGGATATATTCAAGATAGTCGTAAATAATTTTGATCCAGAGAGGGAGCGCGTAATTTATGTTGATAATTCTGCTACTGGTGCAAATGATGGCACCTCATGGGAAAATGCATATACAACGATCACTGCAGCATTGAATGACTTGCACTATGAATCAGGTGTTACTATAAAAATTGCCAAAGGTAATGGAGCTTATAAGGAGGATTTCAGCAGTGCCATAGATGATTCAGATTCTGGCACATATGAACAGCCAAATTATTTAGTAGCTAAACAAGGAGGCATGCCAACAATCGTTTCTTTAGTTGATGGCTTTAGCATTGATAATGCTAGATACATTACTATAGATGGATTGGGATTTATGGCTATTCCAGGTCATACAGGTTTGCCTGAAGTTGTAAGCATTAATGATTCTTCCAGGATTATATTTAAAAATAATGCAGTCGAGGCATTTGCAATAGATCTTAATGGTCTGGTTCTGGAGAATTGTTCAGATATAAGAGTAGAAGATAATAAGATGCTTGCGCTAGAAACCTCAATTTTGGCAAAAGATATTAAGAATAGCTTTATCAAGAGTAATCGTATAGATTGCAGCAAGATTGGAATTTCTCTTGAGGGAGGTCTTGGTAATTCAGTCAATTATAACTTAGTTGTAAACAGTAGTAATGAAGGCATATCTATATCTTATGGCGGCTTTTGTTCTATAGTAAATAACACCATAGACTCTTCAAGCTCTCCTTCTAGCCGTGATGGGATTATAGCCCGCGGCACGCTTAAGACCATTGTAAAAAATAACATAATAACCAATAATCAAGGAGCGGGAATAAGATTAGACGATGGCGCATCAATTAGATCTTCATATAACAATGTCTGGAATAATGGTGCGGACTATAAGGGTTGTTCGCCAGGTACGGGAGCCATCTCTAGTGATCCATTGTTTGTTAATGTTTCGTCAAGGGATTATCATCTTCAGCCTAATTCTCCGTGTATAGATGCAGGAGATCCTAATGACCCTCTTGATAGTGAACTTTCCAGAATAGATATAGGGTGTCACACAGGATATAGAGCTACAATAGTAAACCATGATCCTCAAGTCACAATAACTTCAATTTCTCCAAACCCAGCTTTGGTAGGCCAGCCTGTTAAGTTTAAGGCAGCAATAAGCGACCCTGATGGAGCTGGCGACTTGTTATACGACACATGGGACTATGGGAATGGTATAACTTCAATGTCGCAAGGAGGTTGTTCAGGAATCGGGGCAATGACCTATTTAAAGTCCGGGGATTACACAGTGACAGTCAAGGTGTATGATAAATCTGGTGGTACAGCAGAAGCCACAGATACTATAACTGTAAATACACCTCCTACGCGGCCGCCTGAGATTGAATCCATACCTGATCAGGAGATGAGCGAGGGTGAAGAGCTTACAGTTAACATTAATACACTAGATATTCCTGACTACGAATTGTATGCTATGCATGTTGAAAAACTGCCAGAATTTGCAGATGATATTATTTTAGATTATCATAATGGACCTAGGATAGTTACTGCTATTGTATTCAGGCCTGGCTTTGAGGACAGCGGCATATACCCTGACATAACAGTAGTCTTGTCTATGGGAAAGTATCGCATAGAGGAGAAGTTTACATTAAAGGTACAAAACACTAACCGTAAGCCCAGAGTCACAATAACCTCTATCTCTCCAAATCCAGCCTTGGTAGGCGAACTTGTTGAGTTTACAGCCCAGATAAGCGATCCAGACGGAGATAGTGACTTACTATGCGACGCATGGGATTATGGAAATGACATAGCTTCAATGACGCAAGGGGGATGTAATGGGTCCGGAAGAATGACCTATTTAAAATCAGGAGACTACACAGTAACAGTGACTGTGCGTGATAAATCTGGTGCTGCAGCAACAGATTCAGCAGTAGTTACTGTAAATAAAAGGCCTGACCGAGAACCCTCTAAGCCCATCCTCAAGAACGATATAGCTAGTCTAACTGTAAATGAAGGAGAGAAGATGCAATTTAGACTCGCTTCAGCTGACCCGGACGGAGACAAAATAACCTACATAAAGGTAGAAGGACCAGGCTCAATAGATGGCCTTACAGGTGTATTCACCTGGCAGACCGTCTATGCTGACAGCGGTACATACCCTCTAAGAGTGAAGGCCACATCCACCAGCCTGGAATCAGCGGAGGCAGAGTTTACTCTCACTGTCGAAAATACTAACCGTCCACCTGCTGCTGAAATCACTTTTGTTTCTGCAAGGAAGATTACTGTAGGAGAATCTGTTAACTTCGAGGCTAAGATCTATGATCCTGATGGTGACTCTGATATAAGCTATGTTATATGGAGATTCGGAGATGGTAAATCTTCAACAGGAGGCCTAAGTCAAAAAGACATTGCACATCGCTTTGATAAGCCAGGCAGTTATGAGGTAACTGTAGAAGTAGTTGATAAACAAGGTGTATCTGTAAAGGCCGGCGGTGTTACCATAACGGTAGAGGAACGGCTGCCCATAATTGGCGACGTGGATTCTGATGGTAAGGTACTGATGTATGATGCTTCTTTGGTTGCTCAGTATGTTGAGGGTCTGATCAATTTTAACCCTACACAGATATACGCTGCTGATGTAACTCGCAATGGCCAGGTAACACACCTGGATGCTAATTTTATTGCAATGTATGTAGTGGGAAAGATAGCTAAATTACCCGTAGAAAACCATGCCCCTATCTTTGCACAAATAGGCAATAAGACCGTCTTAAAAGGCTCTACCCTTAACTTCACCATCGAAGCAACTGACCCTGATGGAAATAATCTCACTTACTCACTCAAGAATCCGCCAGATGGTGCAGCCTTAAAGGGTAATACCTTCTCATGGACACCTGCTAGTACCCAGAAAGTCACCTTTGAAGTCACTGACGGTGAACTCTCTAGCTCGAAGACCATCATCATAACTGTACAAGATAAAAAACAGCCTCCTGCAATTGACTAATTAGCCTTTCGTGAATCAAACCTCAACTAAGATTAGCACACCTTCGTTACAATCCACCTTTTGTATTGATAGTGCAAAAATACCTTGATTTTTTTAACATCTTTGGTGTAAACTTAGATTATAATGCGGATAGAATTAAATCTTGTTGACAACTTTTGTTTTATGCTGTGCGCTAAAGTTGTAAACTAG
Source organism: Candidatus Gorgyraea atricola (assembly GCA_030765235.1). Lineage (NCBI taxonomy): Bacteria > Pseudomonadati > Candidatus Omnitrophota > Candidatus Gorgyraea > Candidatus Gorgyraea atricola. The sequence goes on from JAVCCW010000028.1 coordinate 41,646, forward strand.
TCATGTTCGACTATTTTAAACATATACTTAAAATAGCTTGACTATTTTAAAGGCATAGTGTATATTTATATTAGATCATGATAGATAGAATATTGTATAATATAGCGTTCTCAGACGAATGGGGCAGGCAGATGAGGTTTATAACCGGGCCTCGTCAATCAGGTAAGACTACCCTTGCGAAGTTGAAATTAGAACAAGAGAACACCAAAGGGTTGTATTATCTATGGGATCTTAGGTCGATCAGAAATAGATATAAAGACAATGAACTTTTTTTTACGCAGGATGCAGCATCATCAGCGCATAAATTATGGATATGCTTTGATGAAATCCATAAGATGCCCAAGTGGAAAAATATTTTAAAGGGCATATATGATTCCTCTTTTGATAATTATAATTTTATCGTTACTGGATCAGCGAAGTTTGATATAAAAAGACGCGCGGGAGACAGCCTATCAGGAAGATATTTCACCTTCCATCTTTTTCCTTTATGTCTTTGTGAGCTGATCGGCGCCAAATCTTTCTTGATCCCGTCCTCTTCCAACGCGTCGGATTTTATTAAACAGAAAATAGAACGTAATATCAAGGCCCATGACCAATTAAATTCCTTAATAGAATATAGCGGTTTTCCCGAACCTTTTACAAGGCAGTCTAAAAAATTTCAGGCTAAATGGTCACAGGATTATTTAGACACGGTTATTAAAGAAGACATAGGAGCGCTTACAAGAATAATAGACAGGGAATATTTATATGATCTATATAAATTACTGCCAGAGATGGCCGGCAGCCCCATATCTGAGTCATCCTTAGCCTCTCATTTGGAAGTAAGTCCGCCGACTATAAAGAATTATCTTAAAAGGTTAGAAGATTTTTATTTAGCTTTTAGAATATACCCTTACTCGAAAAATATAAAGCGCTCCTTACTAAGGGCATCAAAGTGCTATCTTTACGATTGGTCGCGCGTTAAAGAACCTGGAAATAGATTTGAAAATTATGTAGCGGTTGAGTTAAAGACGCAGATTACTTTATGGAATGATGCCCTGGGCGGGGATTATCGGCTTTTTTATATTAGAAATAAAGATAAAAAAGAAATAGATTTTTTAATAACGGTACAAGACAAACCATGGCTTTTAATCGAAGCTAAATCTTCCGATAGCCCTGTTTCAAGGCATTGTTTTGACATTCAAAGGATGCTGGGCAATATTCCTTTGGTGCAGCTTTGCATGGAAAAGGATGTTTGTTTGCTGGAGAAGAAGAATGTATATAGAATATCCGCAGATCGTTTTTTAAGTTGAGATCCTGCATGCACACACAAGATGCTGATTAAAAAAACTATACTCTTAGGTGAAAGGCTTATCCAGAAAGGCCTGATTTCTCGTCGGGAACTAGATAAGGGTTTGAAGGAGCACGAGAAAACAGGCCTTTTTCTTGGGACTACTCTGGTAAGGCTTGGTTTTATCAGTGAAGAAGAACTGTATCCTATTCTTGCCGAGCAGTTGAAGATGGAGTATGTTAAGATAAAAGAACTTACTATTGATTCCGTGATTTTTGAAAAAGTCCCTGCCAGATATGCCTGCCATTACAGGCTCATGCCAGTAAAATTTGATAAAGACATTTTGAGTGTTGCGGTCTCAGATCCTCTGGATATTAGGTCACTGGATGACCTGAGACTTCTTCTGGGTTGTGATGTGATCGGGTTATTGGCAACTGAGTCAGACATAACCGAGGCCATCAGGAAATATTATGGCATTGGCGCAGAGACCATAGAAGAGATAGTGGATACGGGCGATATGGCCAAAGATATAGAGCTGTCAGCAAAGACAACAGAGGATATAGAGGATCTTGCAGAGGACGCGTCGATTATAAAATTTGTAAATCAGGTCCTGGTGCAGGCAGTTAAAGACAGGGTCACGGATATTCATATTGAGCCGTATGAGGATGAGCTTAAGGTACGATACAGGGTGGATGGTGTTTTGTACGATATCCCAATCCCGCAGAATATAAAATATTTTCAGGCTGCTATTGTTTCCAGGATAAAAATTATGGCGAGCCTGGATATTGCTGAGCGCAGGCTCCCGCAGGATGGGAGGATAAAGATCAAGGTAGGAGGGGAAGAACTGGATCTAAGGATATCCATACTTCCCACGCAGTTTGGAGAAAGCGTTGATATCAGGCTTTTAAGCGGCACAATGCTGTATAGCCTGAAGAATCTTGGACTTTCTTCTTCTGATCAAAAGATCATGGAAGTCCTTATCAAAAAGCCGCACGGGATCATATTTGTAACAGGACCTACAGGCAGCGGAAAGACTACTACGCTTTACGCGTGTTTATCCAAGATAAACAACAAAGACAAAAAGATCATTACCATAGAAGACCCCATAGAATATCAATTAAAGGGCGTGACGCAGATCCAGATCCACCCTCGCATTGGGCTTAGTTTCGCAGCAGGTCTGCGCTCAATGCTTCGTCATGACCCAGATATCATGATGGTGGGCGAGGTAAGGGATTTTGAAACAGCAGAGATAACTATTCGCGTTGCATTGACAGGGCATCTCGTGTTCAGTACTTTGCATACAAATGATGCTGCAGGAGGCATGGCGCGTTTGTTGGATATGGGTGTGGAGCCATATCTTGCTGCGAGTTCTGTTGAATGTTTTGCTGCGCAGCGCCTTGTAAGGCTGATCTGTCCGAAGTGTAAGATTGAGAAAAGACCTGATAAAAAGGTCTTGAAGGAATTTGGAATAAAAGAGAAAAATATAAGTAAGGTAATTATTTTTGAGGGAAAAGGATGTGAGTCATGCAAGTTTACAGGCTACAGGGGCCGCACAGGCATATATGAGTTTTTACTTATGCATGAAGAGATCCGAGAACTAGTTCTTCACCGCTCATCAGCTGACCAGATAAAGAAAAAGGCATTGGAGTTAGGCATGCACACGCTCCGCATGGATGGATGGGAAAAAGTGAAAAAGGGCCTGACAACGATAGACGAGGTGATCAGGGTTACAAAGGAAGACTAAATGCCTAAATTTATTTACAAAGCGAAAAAAGGGCCGAAAGAGATTATAGAGGGAAAGATCGAGGCTGAATCAGAGGCCCAGGCTGTAAAGCAGCTCATGCAGCAGGGCTATTATCCTATATGGGTTAAAGAGACCTCGACCTTAGCCTCACAAAAAAGAAGACCTGTAAAAACAAAGGACCTTGCGATTTTTACAAGGCAGCTCTCAGAGCTCTTGGATTCAGGCCTGGCCCTGTACGAGGCATTAAATATAATTGAAAATCAAATAGAGCTGCCGGGGTTAAAAGAGATCATAAGAGGTATTAGGGAAAAGGTAAGGGATGGCAATACCTTTTCTGAATCTTTGAAAGACTACCCAGGTGTTTTTTCAGAATTATATGTAAATCTGGTTCGCTCAGGTGAGGCAGGGAGCATGCTTAGGGACGTGCTCAATAATATCGCGGATTTTCTGGAAAAAGAAGAGGATGTAAAGTCCAGGGTATTGGCTGCACTGGCATATCCAATGCTGATGCTGATCGTAGGTGCTGGTACAATATTTATTCTAACAGGATTTGTTATTCCAAAATTGGCCAATATGTTTATTGAGATGGGCGAGGTCTTACCTCTTCCCACAAGGATGCTTATTGGATTTAGTGATTTTATAAGGAGTTACTGGATATTATTAGCCATTTTTATAGGTGGCGCGATATTTTTTGTTGCAAGGAGTAAATCCAAGGGGGCTATAGACAGGTTCAAATTAAAATTGCCTATTATTGGAGCGCTAGTAAGGGATAGTGAGCTTGCTAGATTCTCACGCACGCTTTCAATGCTTCTTAAAAATGGCGTGGCGATTCTTTCTGCATTAAAGATTACCTCTGATGTAATCGAAAATGAGGTTGTAAAAGCCGAGGCGCTTAGGATCTATAATGATGTTAGAGAAGGTTCATCGCTTGCAGCTGCGATAAAAAAGAATACCAGCTTTCCCCAGTTTATCGTAAATATGGCAACGATAGGAGAAGAGGGTGGGATGCTGGATAAGACCTTACTTAAGGCTGCAAAGAGTTACGAGCTCGAGAGCGACAGAAAGATCAAGATACTCTCATCTCTTTTAGAGCCAGCTATAATATTGATCATGGGTGTGGTAGTAGGTTTTATCGTAATATCAATGCTTTTGCCAGTATTTCAGATATCGTTGACTGCACATTGACAAATCGCGGAACTTCCGCGTAGTTCAGCGATTACTATAGGAGGTAATTATGAGTAGTCAAAAAGGTTTTACATTGATAGAACTGATGCTTGTCGTAATAATCATAGGGGTGCTTGCGTCATTAGTAGTGCCCAGGCTTGTGGGCCGTTCAGAAGAGGCAAGGATTGCCGCTGCAAAGGCAGATATAAATGCCAATATTTCAGTGGCGCTTGATCTATATGAGCTGGACAATGGAAAATACCCGTCTGACCTGAATGCCTTAAAGGCAAAATCAGGCTCGGACGCAAACTGGAAAGGCCCATATCTTAAAAGAAGCGTAAAAGATCCATGGGGAAATTCTTATGTATACAGAAGCCCAGGGGATCATGACACTGATTACGATCTTTATTCTTATGGCCCTGACGCTGCAGAGGGCGGAGGCGATGATATTACGAACTGGGAAGAATAAAAAAGGGATTTTATTGCTGGAAGTATTAGTCAGCACTACGATTCTTTCAGTTTGTTTTATATTTATAATAAGTTCTTTTACGAGATCTATAAGGGCGATAGACCTCTCAGGGGATTATTTCAGGCTAGGCCTGGTTCTTGAGCAGGAATTATACGAGGCCCTTGATTGCGAATTAAAACAAGGTCTTCCGGATTTTGACAAAATTTATGAAGAAAAAAGGGTTTACCCTGATTGAGCTTATAATTAGTGTAACAATATTTAGCATAGTAATCGTTTCAGTTTATGGCGTGTTTTATATGGGTTTAAAGACATGGAGGCGCGCTCAAGGAGAAAAATCCCTGCAAGAGATACGCATGGCATTTTTAAAGATGGAAAAGGAACTGAAAAATACATTCTTCTTTTCTGACACCAAATTTAAAGGCACGTCAAAAGACATGTCTTTTCCTTTAGTTGTCTCAGATAAAGTTTATACAATTACCTATAGCGTGAACGAAAATGAAGATAGCGGACTAAGTCAAATTCTGAGAACAAAAGACGAAGAAGAAAAAGAGATATCGCCTCCAATGAAGTCTATTAAATTTCAATATGCTGCTATGGCCGAAGATATCGAATGGAAGGATAATTGGAATGAAGATGACCTTCCTTCTGGCATAAGGATTTCTTTAGAGGATGAGGAGACTTGCCCCGTGCCTTTTGCAGATAGAGCAAAAAGCAAAAGGCATGGGGTTTACAGCAAGACCATTTTTCTTAAACAGCCGGATTTTAAGATACAATGAAGAAAAAAGGAAGCATCTTGATATTTACATTGTGGGTGTTAATTATTTTAGCCATCCTTAGTGTGATTATTTCTCGTCGGGCATCTACTGATGTAAGGCTGGCAAAATACGAGGCTGATAGCATAAAAGGCACTTATTTTGCAAAGGCAGGTGTCATGAAGATGCTTGTAGAACTTACTAAAGATAAAAATGGGTACGACAGCTTAGATGAGGACTGGAATAGAGGTAAGGATAATCCAAAGGAATTGACATTGAAAAATGATACAGTACTCTATGGCGCATCTGATGAAGCAGCCAGATTAAATCTGAATCATTGCACAATAGATAACCTTAAGAACCTGGGACTTGAAGATGATATTGCTAATAATATATTAAAGTATAGGACGGATCATAATAAGGACTTTGAGTTTATGGAAGAGTTGTTTCTGGTAGAGGCTATGACGCGAGAGGTGTATAATACAATTAAGGATCTAGTTACGATTTATAGAGGAGATGAGGTCAAGGTAAACATAAATACTGCATCTTCAGATGTACTGATGGCAGTTGTGGGCGATCCAGTTTTAGTACAGGCGATAGTAGATTATAGAAATAACGATGATATGTTTACAAATACTAGTGATATCAGCATGATACAAGGATTGGATCCAGCTATGTTTAACTGGGAGTCTAATATCTTTCGCATATGGGCAGAGGCTGTTCTGGCAGATGATACTGATGCAACAAAAACTGCTGAAGCTATAGTCGATAGGACATCAGGAAAGATCTATCATTGGAGGGAAGATTGATAATCATACCGCGGCATCAAGTCTTTGTTAAGTTCGTGGACGTACCATCTCTAGACGAATCTGAGATAGCGAAGATGGCAGAATTTCAGATCGTGAAGGAGATCCCGCATCCAAAAGAAGATTTGATAATCAGCTATAGAAATCTTGACTCCCATAGAGAAGGTTTCTCATCACTCATGCTAACAGTTGTTACCAGAGATGTGATAGAGGAAAAGATTGACGAGGCTGCTCATGTAGATAGCATAAGACTATATAGTGAGCTATTATATCTATTCCTGTTAAAAGAGAATGTGGTAAGCCAGGATAAGGTAAGTCTTATTATTCATGTTAGAGAAGAAGACTCAGAGATAATGATAATAGATCGCTCACGGCTGATATTTTCCAGAGGTTTTAAGGATAGGCACGCATTTTTAGGTGAGATAGAGCGTTCAATTTTAGCCTATAAAAGAGAAAAGGCAAATCCTGAGATAGAAGATATAATTATAGTACGCCATTCAGGTGTGAATATCGACGATAAAATAGAAAAGATAAAGGCACAGTTTACGATTCCTGTAAGGTTTCATGAATATAGCCAGGATTTGAGTCTGCTTGATCTGGGGCCTCAGATCGACCTTATGCCAAAGGAGATCAGTCATAAAAGACGTGGTTTAGTAAAGAGGCGCGAGTCCATAGTTACATATTCTCTTGTAGGAGTGGTTATTGTATTATTTTCTATTTTACTTTATTCAAAGATTCACCAGAAAAATAAAATTATAGGCGCGATTTCTACAAAGGTAGAAGAAGTGGACGCAAGGATAGAAGGTTTGGACGAGATCCTTAAAAAGACCGAGGCTGTAAAGGATCATTTAGAAAAGGGTAGTTTTATTATAAAGGTTTTAGAGGATTTTTATCTAACAGTCCCCCAAGATATATCAATTTCAGGCTTAGATTATGATGGAAAGGATAATATTTTCTATAAAGGCAATTCAAAGGCCATGGCTACTCTCCTAAATTACGTAAAAAGACTGGAGAATTCCAAGTATTTCAGCAAGGTGGAAGTTAAATATGCTACAAAGAAAAAGGTAAAGGGAGAAGAGATAGTAGATTTTAATCTAAGGTGTCAATTAAAGCCATGAATATTTCCAAGCGAGAAAAATATATATCTATTATTGCTACTGGAGTTGTCGTATTGGCGCTGGCGTATAATTTTTTAATAGATCCACTTTTCAAAAAATGGCATAATTTTAATAATGATATAATAAAAAATGAAATTGCCTTAAAGAAAGGCTTGAAATTGCTGGAGAATAGAAATGATATTATCAAAGAGTATAATAGCTATGCATCCACTACCAGGACGCTTTCAAGGATTTTGAGTTACATAGAAAAACATGCCATTTCAACAGGTGTAAAAACAGCCAATATAAAGCCAAGGCCAGTTGTTGAAAAAGGCTATTATAAGGAATATGTCATTGAGCTGCAGGTAGAAGGCACATTTTCCGCTATCAACAAGTTCGCATCTAAGATCATAGAACCCCCTTTGCTAATCACCATAAAAAAATTCGACCTAAGAACCCCCACAGACACTCCATCCACCCTAAAAGGTACCCTAATTCTCTCCAAACCCCTAATTTAACTTTACACTTAACCAAGGCTTAAGTGTAAAGTAGGCCAGGTTTAAACCTGGCCTACAGAGAAGTTAGGAGTTGACCTTGACAATAAGGAAATCGTGGGGCATACTTACTCTCTATATGGAGAGTGAACTCTCACTCTCTACTTGGAGAGCTATGAATAAGATATATTTGATTAAAGATCTGGCAAGGCTAAGTGGACACACAGTGCACACTGTGAAGTATTACCTTAATATAGGTGTCATAAAGGAGATTGGCAGGAGTCCAGAGACTAACTTTAGATACTTTGATGATGTAGTGCTTGAGAGATTGAAAAAGGTGAGGGATTTGCGCAGACAGAATAAAGGCCTTGCAGAGATAAAGGAGTTACTCGGGTCAGATGTCGTATTATAATATTCTCAATCTCAATAAAGAGCCATTTTCAACAAGTCCAGATCCTTATTTTTTATATCCATCCACGTCTCATCAGCAGGCACTGCAGAGGCTTGAGATCGCGATCAGGCTTAAGAGAGGGCTGAGCGTGATTTTAGGAGACGTGGGGATCGGGAAGACCACGCTTGCCCGCGCGCTTGTCCAGAATCTAAATCAGGATCACACTATAGTTACTCACATGATCTTTGATCCTACCTATGATTCAGAGTTTCAGTTTGTTGTTTACCTGGCAAAACTTTTTGGCATAAGACCAAATTTTCGTTCAGCCCTTGATTATAAAGAGGCCATAGAGAGGTTTTTATTTAAAAAATGCGTGGATGAGGAAAATATTGTCGTGCTTATTATTGACGAGGCTCAGAAATTGAGCGCATCCAGCCTGGAGATATTGCGCACGCTCCTGAACTACGAAACTAATGAATACAAACTTCTCCAGCTCGTGATTATAGGTCAAACAGAGCTTCTGCCTAAATTAAAAAGGATAAGAAATTTTTCAGACAGGGTTTCGCTGAAGTATATGATCAACCCGTTTGATATAAATGAGACCAGGGCCATGATACAGTTTAGACTGAAGCAGGCTGGTTATAATTCAGGAAAAGGTCTTTTTAGTAATAATGCAATGGATATGATCTACCAGTATACACAGGGCTATCCGCGGCAGATAGCAAATATCTGTCATCTCGCATTAGAAGAATTTTTAATGCAAGAGAGGTCCGTGGTGGATACTGATTTAATAGACGAGGTAATAGAACGCGATAGAAAGGTGGATCTGGATTAATGGCTGGTATGACTTCAGAAGGGAAACTTCTTAATCTCATAAAAGATGCGCAGAAAAAACGTAAGCTCAGGAAGGATTTAAAGGTGTTTACGAAAATAAACATTGTCTTGATCGTTCTTATATTGGTTATACTTATTGTGTTTTTAGTGGATTTTCTCACCCCTGACCAAGAGAGGTCTAAGCTCATGGTAGAGCTGCCAAAGGAAGATGGAGCAGTTTTGCCTCTAGTAGAGGACGTGGATATAGAGGAAGAGATAGTGATTGAAGAAAAATCTCTTGCCTCAAAAGAGGAATTAGTAAAGGACTTGGCTGTGCTGGGCATCATCACAGGTGATAGCGACCAGGTTATAATAGAAGACAAGAGTGCAGGAAAGACCTTTTTTCTTTACAAAGACGATAGTTTCGGAGATTTTAAGATTATCGAAATAAAAGATAATGGCGTGACCTTAGATTATAAAGGTGAAAAAATAGAATTGAATATGTAAAAGGGGAGGTTTCCGATGATAAAAAGAGTTATTGTATCTATAGTTATATTTTCGATATCTATTTTTTCTGCAGTGCCGATGGTCTTGCCGCAGTATGAAGATCCAGAATTAATATCGCTGGATCTTAAAGGTATGGAGATACGCGATGTTCTTAAGATCCTTTCGCAGAAGAGTGGGCTTAACATGGTAGCTGATAAGGATGTGAAAGGAACAGTATCGGTTTACGTGAAGGATGTGGATGTAATGGATGCCCTGGATATAGTAGTTTCCACAAATGACCTTGCTTATGAAGAGAAAGGCAGCCTTATCAGGGTCATGACTGCCAGGAAATACGAAAAGATGAATGGCGCCAGGTTTAAAGACAGGACCAAGACAGAAATAGTTAAGCTTAATTATGCCAAGGCCTCCACTGTCGCAGTGACCTTGACAAAGATGAAAACAAAGCTAGGCAAGGTCATTGCGGATGATGCCTCGAACACATTAGTCTTAATAGACAATTCTAAAAACATTGAAAGAATGAAGCAGGCTATTTTAGAAATAGATATCCTGCTGGTTACTGAGATTTTCTCTCTTGATTATGCAAAGGCAGATTCCATAAAAGAGAAGTTAGAAAAGATGCTTTCCAAGGATATGGGGACTATACGATTTGATGAAAGGACAAACAAGGTAGTGGTTAAAGACACCCAGGAAAAGATCAATGAGATAAAGAAGGTGGTAGAGGCATTTGATGAGAAGACGCGAGAAGTGCTCATAGATGCAAAGATAATACAGGTGACACTCTCGGATAAACATAGCTATGGAATAGATTGGGATAGCATTGCTACGCTGGGAAACATAACAATAGAGGCGACTACACATCTTACTACCAGCTTGGCAGGCACTACTCCGAATGTATTGACTATAGCCAAGAAAGGTGGCACTCATTTAAATGTGTTAAGACTTCTTGAGACATTTGGCAAGACTAATGTCCTGTCGCGCCCGAGAATTACTGTTGCTGACAGGGAAGAGGCAAAAATCCTGGTTGGCGCCAAAGAGGTGTATGTGACGAGTGAAGTGACAACCACATCAGGAGGTACGTATCATACGACAGATAATGTCCAGTTCGTTGATGTTGGTGTGACATTAGGCGTGACACCTGAGATAAATAGCGACGGTTATGTTAGAATGAAGATAAAGCCAGAAGTGTCTAACACTGATGCTACAAAGACAGTCATGCTGACAAATCCCGATGGATCAACCAGGACAGTTGTCCCTTATGTTACTACGTCAGAGGCAGAGACAACAGTGCTGATCAAAGACAATACCACACTTATATTGGGTGGCCTGATGAAGGACACAGTTACAGAATATAATGACAAAGTGCCTATTCTTGGAGACATTCCTATTTTGGGGAAACTGTTTTCCACAAAAGGAAAGAGCAAAGAAAAAACAGAACTCGTAATATTTATCACACCTCATATCATAGACCCTGGTAAATCAACAAAAGAAGCAGAGTTTTATGCTAAAGAGTGGAAAAAGAAGACAGAAGACGCGAAGATAGGGAAATCAGAAAAGCCAGTTAAGAAAGAGAAAAAATCTGCCAAAGTTAAAGCAAAACGAAAACCAGAACCTAAGAAGAAAAAAGAATGGACACCTGTTTTTAGCAACAAAAAACCTGAAAAGGAAAAGGTGGTAAAACAGGAAAAGAAGGAAGTGGTTAAAACACCCTATGAGTCATACTACCTTGCTATAAGAAAAGAGATAATTGGTGCAGCCCAGAGGCAGGATATGGAAGGGTTTACAGGAGATGTTGAACTGCAATTCACGCTGGACAGAGATGGCTTTTTAACAAAAGGCCCTATTGTCCTGAATAAGCCTGATTTGAAACTTGTGCGAGCAGCTGTAAATTGCGTAAAGCTTACTTCGCCATTTTTTCCTTTTCCAAAGAGCTTAGACAAGGAAGAGGCAGAATTTTATATAATAGTACGGTATGAATGAGATTATCCTTGACGCATAGGAAATAATATATAGAATATAAGAAATATGTCTAAAATAAGGAGGAGATAATGGATTATTTGTTGACTGAAGAACAGATAATGATTCGCGATTTGGCAAGGCAGATAGCCAAAGAAAAGATCAAACCTGTTGCGGCAAAGTATGACGAAGAGGGCATATTCCCGTGGGATATCGTGAAGATCCTGGCGGATAGCGATCTCTGCGGCATATACATCGAGGAAAAATACGGCGGCATAGGAGGCGGTTCCATGGAGCTCGTGCTCGCGACAGAGGAGCTGTCCAAGGCATGCGGCGGTATTTCACTTGCGCTGGCAGCTACGGCGCTCGGGACATACCCTATTATTTTGTTTGGCACAGACGCTCAGAAGGAAAAATATCTTCCTGATATCGCTAAGGGCAAGAAGCTCGCTGCATTTGCTCTTACAGAGGCAGGCGCTGGGAGTGACGCAGCAGCAGTCGCGACCACTGCGGAGAAAAAAGGCGATCATTATATATTGAATGGCACAAAACAATGGATTACAAATGGCGGCGAGGCCGAGGTCTATACTGTAGTTGCCTCAGTTGACAGAAGAAAAGGCGCGCGCGGCGCAGCGACATTTATTGTTGAAAAGGGTACGCCGGGTTTTGAATTTGGAAAAAAAGAAGATAAGATGGGTATACGCGCGTCTGCTACAAGAGAGCTTGTTTTTACAGATTGTAAGATCCCCAAAGAGAATCTGCTTGGCAAAGAGGGCGGTGGATTTATCGTTGCGATGAAGACATTCGATCAGTCCAGGCCAGGCGTGGCAGCACAGGCACTTGGCATTGCGCAGGGAGCATTGGATCTTACTGTTGAATATGTAAAAGGGAGAAAGCAATTTGGTAAATCAGTATCTTCTTTTCAGGGCGTGCAGTTTATGCTCGCTGACATAGCGACACAGATAGAGGCAGCCAGGGCATTGATATACGCGACAGCAAGGATGCTGGATAGCGGAGCCAAGAAGGTTGCCAAGGATTCCGCGATAGCAAAGCTCTTTGCCTCAGACATGGCCATGAAGGTCACGGTTGACTGCGTGCAGCTATTCGGCGGCTACGGATATATGCGCGATTACCCGATAGAAAAATACATGCGCGACGCAAAGATCACGCAGATATACGAGGGTACAAACCAGATACAGCGCAGCGTCATCGCATTAAATCTACTAAAGGAGCGCACCACCTAAAGATATGAATATTATCGTCTGCATAAAACAGGTCCCGGATACAACAGATATTAGAATAGATCCTGAGACGAATACGCTTATCAGGAGCGGAGTGGCAAGTATTATAAATCCATTCGATATGTACGCGATTGAAGAAGGGATCCGTCTTAAGGAGAAGTTTGGCGGTAAAGTCACGATTCTGACAATGGGACCGCCGCAGGCAGAAGATGCGTTGCGCGAGGCGATCTCGCTTGGCGCAGATGAGGCGATCCTTGTTTCAGATCGCGCATTTGCGGGGAGCGACACTTGGGCAACGAGTTACACCCTATCAAAGGCGATCCATAAGATAGGCGACTGCGATCTTATAATCTGCGGAAAGCAGGCAATCGACGGTGATACTGCTCAGGTCGGGCCTGGCATTTCAGCGCACCTCGATATACCACAGGTCGCGTATGTTAAAAAGATAGAAGAGGTAAATTTAGGGACAAGGGACCCCATACGAGAATCAAAGATTTCGTACGGGGCAGGCAAGGGACAAGGGACAAGTAGTGGCTATATGCGTACCGAGAGGATGACAGAGGAAGGCTATGAGATCATTGAATCGCCTCTGCCGTGCCTGATTACTGTTGTAAAAGAGATAAATGAGCCAAGGCTCCCTTCTTTAAAGGGGAAGATGAAGGCCAAAAAGATTGAAATAAAAAAGTGGGGCGCAAAAGATCTCGATGTGGATCCTGATCTGATCGGACTCAATGGCTCACCAACAAAGGTGGTAAGGATATTCACGCCGCCCCCCAGAGAAAAAGGTCAGATGCTAGAAGGAGACGCAAAAGAGGTAAGCGAGAAATTAGTCGAGTTGTTAAAGAAGGATATTTTATAAAATGTCTATCAGGGTTATCAATGAAAAATGTACGGGTTGTAAGCTTTGCATAAAGGCGTGTCCTTTTGCAGCAATTGAAGTGAAGGATAAAAAGGCTGTAATAGATCTGGACAAATGCAATCTGTGCGGTGCGTGCATAGAATCATGCAAGTTTGACGCGATCGTACTTACCAAGATAAGCCCATCAGATATAGATTTTCCAAAAAAGATAGAACAGCATAAAAACGTGTGGGTGTTTTGTGAACAGAAGAATAGCGTTATCCAGAGCGTGGCATACGAGCTTTTAGGAAAAGGCCGGGAGCTTGCTGACGCGCTTGGCGTAGAGCTTTGCGGGGTTTTGCTGGGCGAGGCCATGAAAGAACAGGCGCAGGACATTATTCACAGGGGAGCTAATAAGGTGTATCTTGTAGATTCGCCAAAACTCAAACATTACCAGAGTGAGCCCTACTCAAAGACGCTTATCAAATTAATAAAGGAATACAAGCCAGAGATAGTGCTTTGCGGTGCGACCTCCATAGGCCGTTCATTGATATCGCGCGTGGCAATAGGGATCCATGCAGGACTTACTGCAGATTGTACAGGACTGGATATAGATAAAAAAGAAAAATTGCTTTTACAGACAAGGCCTGCGTTTGGCGGTAATATTATGGCCACGATCATCTGCCCGAATCACAGGCCTCAGATGGCGACTGTGCGGCATAAGGTGATGAAGGAGGCTGAGCCTGATAATCGACATAAAGGAAAGATCATAGAAAATAGTTATGACGATGATACCTATTTTTCACGTACAAAACTGCTAGATGTGGTGGAGGAAATAGAAGAGACCGTAAACCTCACAGAGGCAGACATCATTGTCTCAGGTGGCAGGGGCCTGCAGAAGCCAGAGAATTTCAGTATCATAGAGGATCTGGCCAAGGTCCTGGGCGGCGCAGTTGGTGCTTCCCGCGCGTCAGTAGACGCAGGATGGAAAAGTTACTCGCATCAGGTGGGACAGACAGGAAAGACTGTGTGTCCAAAGATCTATATTGCATGTGGCATCTCAGGCCAGATACAGCATCTTGTAGGCATGCAATCGTCAGATGTAATAGTGGCGATAAACAAAGATCCACACGCGCCTATTTTCAGCGTAGCTACTTACAGCATAGTAGGCGATTTATTTGAGGTCGTGCCAGAGCTGACAAAGAAGTTTAAAGAAGTTTTAAAGAAATAATATCTACGTTTGTGTAAAGTGTCAGGTGTCAAGTGTCAGGGGCGTTCCTTGACACTTGACACTTTGAACCTGACACCAGCAAAGGAATATAAGGAAGCAAGTATGTATTTCAAACGATTAGAATTATTTGGTTTTAAATCATTTGCCGAAAGGACAAAGCTGGACTTTGAGCCGGGCATAACCGCTATCGTGGGGCCAAATGGCTGCGGCAAATCAAATATTGCCGATTCTATAAAGTGGGTGCTTGGTGAGCAGTCTGCGAAGATGCTGCGCGGCGGCAAAATGGAAGATGTGATCTTCAATGGCACTGACGGCAGAGAGCCAGTCAATTACGCTGAGGTCTCGCTCACCCTCTCCAATCAGGACCGTATACTCCCTATCGAATATGACGAAGTCACTGTTGCGCGCCGGCTCTACCGCTCAGGCGAAAGCGAATATCTGATCAACAAAACCACCGTAAGACTTAAAGACGTGAGTGAGCTTTTCATGGGCACTGGCATTGGCACAAGCGCCTACTCGCTTATTGAACAGGGGAAAATAGATCAGGTCTTAAGTTCGAGACCAGAAGACAGGCGCGAGGTCTTTGAGGAGGCAAGCGGCATCACAAAATATAAATCAAAGAGAAAAGAAGCTATGCGGCGGCTCGACGGCACAGAACAGAATCTCGTTAGGATCAATGATATTATCATAGAGGTCAAGCGCCAGATAAATTCTATAGAGAGACAGGCCAGAAAGGCAGAGCGTTATAAGGAAAGATACGAAGAACTAAAGGCCCTGGAATTGAAACTGACAAGGATAGAGTTGGAGTTATTAAACCAAAAAATAAAAGAATCCAGCACGAATCTGGAAGGCCTTAAGACAAGAGAATCAGAGCTAAATTCAGGATTGCAAAAAATGATAGGCGAGCTTTCAGAATTGAATACCCAGCGTTCTGAGATCGAGTCAAAGAGGATGGATTTTAAGTCCACCATCATAGAGACTGATTCTGAAGTGTCTAAGTCAAAAGATAAACTTTCCATGAACAGGGAAAGGATAGAGGAACTAAAGAAAAGGCGCATCGATCTCGAGAGCGAGATAGAAAAAAGCGCGGATAGTATAAAATCCCAGCGAAAAGAAGTAGAGGGCTTAAGAGAAAAGGTCTCGACGCTACAGACTGAGGACATGGAACGTTCCTCCGCTCTTTCAGTCAAGGAAAAGAGGCTCGACGAGACCTCAAAGACTATTTCTGAAAACGAGACGACCATTTCCACATCCAAGGCAAACCTGATAGACCTTGCCTCAAAGGAGTCTAAATTAAGAAATCAATCCGCAAAGATCTCTACGACCCTCGCATCAGATGACGCGAGACTCAAGAGACTCACAGTAGAAAAAGATACTATTTTGGAAGAAAAAAATAGTCTGGATGTAAAGCTGAGCGATGTGTTGAAAGAGGTCGAGCAGGTAGAAACAGAAGTCCTATCCTTGAAGGACGAAAAAGAAAGTGTTTCTCAAAAAGTATCCGCTTTGACTAGCCGCATAGAAAGCCTGACAAGTCAATCAACGCAGATCCATCAGACTCTTGCCACTAATAAATCCAGGTTCGATGTCCTGAATGAGGCAAAGGCAAAGTATGAGGGTTTTTCTTCAGGCGTAAAGGCCATAATGGGCAAAGGCGTTTTTAAGAAAAAGCCAATAGAAGGCGTGCAAGACGCCCTTGCGAACCTCTTTAGTGTAAATAAAGGATACGAGATCGCCATAGAGTCAGCACTCGGAGAAAACCTGGAGTCTATTCTCGTCGATGATCTTGAATCTGCGGAAAAGGCAATAGAGTTTCTGAAAGAGAATTCACTCGGCAAGGCATTATTCGCGCACCCAGATTCTTTCCGGGCGATGCAAAGTGAGACCTCGCTTAGCGACAGCCGTATACTAGGCAGGGCAATAGACTTCGCGCGCATAAATAATAAGTGCAGAAACATCTTAGAGTATCTTTTGAAAGATACCTTTATTGTAAAAGACTTGAAAGATGCGGCCAGCATTCTAAAAGAGAACCCGGATCTAAAAGAATCCACATTTGTTACGCTGCTTGGCGAAAAGATCGGCAGGGGATTTGTCTCTGGTGGAGATATCAGAGATGCGGGCCTTACGCTTATAAATAGAGAAGAGAACATAAAGGAGCTTTTTGAGATAATAGCTGCGTCAGAGGCCAGATTTAAAATAATAGAAGAGGAAAAATTAACCGGCGAACAGGAAAAAGAAGAGTTAGAAAAAAGATCAGAAGTCGTCACCTCGAGCCTTAATGAAAAAGAGATCATGCTTGCCAATGCCAGGACCAGGCGCAGCAATATAGAGGAGAACATGAAAGGGGTGGCGGATGAGATCTCACTTGTCTCTCTTGAAGTAGACGAGGTGACTTCCGAGGCAGAGAGATTAAAAGAAGAAGAGCTTAGTGTTGTAAAGGCCCTGAAGCAGTCAGAAAACGATACGCATCTAAACCAGGAAAGGATCAAGAGAAGCGAGATCCTCATAAGTGATTATGCAAAGGAAAAAGAACAGCTTATCATAGAGGTGGCAGAGCAGAGGACTGAATTAGGTTCTCTCGAGAGCAAAAAAGAAGGCCTTTCAAATACATTGAATCTCCTGGATAGCTCCTTAAAGGATGTAGAGAATAGCCGCCAGGCCCGTAAGGCAGAGATAGAGGATTCTATTAAAAAGGTAAAGGAATTAAGTGATGGACTCATGACCCTTGAAAAAAATATAGAGTCTTTATCTGAGAAAAGTGGCGAAAAAGGCGTGGAGCTGGAGGGCGTAGAGAGTGTTTATTCAGCGGTAATGCAAAAAATAAAAGAGCAAGAAGTCATCTTTAAGCAATCAGAAAAAGAGATAAACAGTCTTCGTTCGAATGTACATGAGATAGACCTTAAAAGGGCTGAGACAAATTATGGACTCGAGAATCTGACCCAGCGAATAAAGGATGTGTATAAGCTGGACCTGAATGAGGTCGAGATAGTCGAGAACTGGCAGGATATAGAAAGGGATGCGCTTCGTTCTGAGGTCGAGGAAAAGCGTGAAAAGCTGGATTCTATGGGCACAGTGAATCTGGTGGCCATCGAAGAACACACAGAACTCCAGGATAGATTCGCGTTTTTAACACACCAGCGGGATGATTTACTAAAGGCAAAGGACACGCTCTTAAAGGCCATAGCCAAGATAAACAAGATCACAAAAGAGCTTTTTATGGAGACATTTAAGAGTATACAGGTCGAGTTCAGGAATTTCTTTAAGATGCTGTTCGGCGGCGGCGACGGCGAGCTGATACTTCTGGATGAAAATAATGTGCTTGAGTCTGGCATCGAGATAGTGGCAAGACCTCCAGGAAAAAGGCTTCAGAATGTGTCGCTGCTTTCAGGGGGAGAAAAGGCCCTCACCGCGATCTCACTCATCTTTGCCATATTCAAGGTAAAGCCCAGCCCGTTCTGCGTGCTGGATGAGATAGACGCGCCCCTTGACGAGTCAAACGTTGACAGGTTTTCAAGAAGCCTTGATATGTTTACAAACACCTCACAGTTCATCGTAATAACCCACAACAAAAAGACCATTGATAAGGCCGACGTGATGTATGGCATCACCATGCAGCAGTCAGGCGTCTCTAAAGTTGTCTCAGTGAAATTTTCTGACTCTAGGAAACAAGAGGCAGCGACTAAATAATAAATCCCAAATCCAAATACTACCAAATCCCAAATAAATCCAATCCTTTGACTACGCTCAGGATTGGCCCTGAGCAAAGTCGAAGGGCCAAAATCCCAAATCCAAAACCATGTTTGGGATTTGGAAATTGGGATTTATTTGGTAGTATTGGTATTTATTGGGATTTGGGATTTTACTACGTACACACCTTGTTCTTCCCCGTGCGTTTTGCTTTGTAGAGTGCCTTGTCAGCCAGGGAAATAAGTTGCTCTTTTTCTTTTGCATCCTCAGGGAAGGATGCAGCGCCTATGCTGATGGTTATGCCTTTCAGGTCCTTGCTTTCCTTGACAGTTTTCCTCAGGCGTTCAGCCAGGACAAGCGCTTCTTGTTTATTTGTTCCAGGAAGGAGCATTACAAATTCTTCGCCTCCATAGCGGGCAACGATATCTATCCTTTTCGATGTCTTCTTGAATATATCAGAGATAGTTCTTAGTATTGCGTCGCCAGCCTGGTGCCCATGTGTATCATTAAATTTTTTAAAATCATCTATGTCGATCATAAGAATGGTGAATGACTGTTTTCTAGACGAGGAATACTTGATCTCCTCTCCCAGCAGATATTGAAAGTAACCGTGGTTCCACAGCCTTGTCAAAGAATCAGAATTAGAGAGAACCAGCGCCCTTTCGTAGAGCCTGGAGTTTTGTATTGCCAGGCCTGCCTGGTTGGCAAATGTCGTAAGCATGCGCACGTCGTTGCTGGTTATAGGTTTTTTATTAAAGAAATTATCTGTAACTATGACGCCTATTACCTTATCCCTGGCCTTTAGGGGCACTGTTACGAATTCTTCCAGATTTAGGACCTTGGCATATTCTGATTTTACTTTTTTCTTTATCTCAAAGGTCTTACCTTTAATAACTGTTAATGCTATGACGCCTGATTTTTCAGTTATAGGGATCTTTAGGGCCTTCACGGTTTTATTCAATTTGGACTTTTTCAGGTGTTCGAACTGGCTGCGCGTCTCTATGAGCTCGTCGAATCCTAATTGATGCTTTTCTATATGCGTCCACACCGCGCTCGCATCCTCCTGGCTGTCAGGTCCTATACCCATTTTTCCCTCGAGCTGCGCCTCTTTTTCATTCACCAGAAATAACATGGCCCTGTTAAAACTCAGGCCTACATGAGAAGTCACAGCTGTGAGGATTATATAGAGCATCTCTTCGAGATTGAGCGTTGTGTGCATGGCATTGCCTATCTCGTAAAGCCTCTCCAACTCTGCCTGCGCTTTCATGTACTTTTCCTTAAAGTCCTTTTTCATCATAGTAAAGTAGTATAGCAGATAAGCCTTACGCTTTCAATAGGGAATGAAAAATTGGTCTTTACAAGGCCTGGGATATCTGGTTAAATATAGGCATATTTATAGAGAGGAGAGGCTATGTTTTCGCTTAGAAAAGTTATAAAAAGACACAAAGGCTGGGTTATATTTTTTGGCATTGCCCTGACATTGGTGGCTATAAATAAGGGGATAAAGTATTATGATAGATATAAGTACAATATCCGCGCCACAAATGACGTCCCCTTGTATGCGCTTCGCCGCGCGTCGATCAGCCCTGAGCAGATGACCGAATATAGCGCTTGCGGCGAACTCGAGCTATATCCGTATATAATGTTTAAGGGCCCTTCCAATGTAAAAAATAAAACAGTAAGCACAAACTCTTTTGGGTTCAGGGGCGGAGAGATCGGCCCAAAGCTCCCAGACACATACAGGATAATCCTTGTTGGCGCCTCAACTGTTTTTGGAGGTCATGTTACCTCTGATGAAAAGACATTTGCCGCCCAGCTTGAAAGACAATTAAATTTAAAATCCGCAGAATTGGACACCTCATTCGAGGTTATCAATGCCTCTTTCCCAGCCTTTAATTCAATGCAGGAACTTATATTAATACAATGGAGGCTTTTAGAGCACTCTCCGAATATGATAATTATCTGCGATGGTTTTAATGACGCCATGACTTATCTGACGCGCGACAACAGGCCTGGATTTCCTTATCTATTCAAAAAGATAGAAAAGATCACCTCCACCAGTGCCTTGGTCAAGAATAGGCTGCGGCATATCCGTATATTCAGAAAGATAATGGAGATGATGGAGAAACGTGAGACTCAGAGGCAGACGACCTTTGATCCAGAGGTCGTGGAGTTTTACAGAAATAATTTAGACGTCATGTGCCATTTGCTGAACAGTTATAATATTAAGCCATTTGTTGTGTTTCAGCCAGTCTTAGATTATAAAGATCCATTGTCTAAGTTGGAGAGAGATTATTTAGAAGACGAGACCTCGATGAACCGTAAAATATTCGTGGAGCTTTGCAATGGCTTAGAGGTTGCTGCCAGCGAGGTAGCCAGGCAGAATAACGCGATCTATCTTGATTCGCGCAATGTCTTTGACGGCGTAAACGATACACTGTTTACAGATGATTGCCATTTTAATGACAGGGGTCATAAAATAGTAGCTGATAATTTGTATAAGCGTATATATGATTATCTCCTTGGGGCAGGGTTATGAGAGAACGCATAGAATATAACGGAGAACTTCTGGCAATAATAATCAAAGAGGATTATATGCCGGCCAAAACAGAGTTTATTACGCCGGATACATTCAAACAGCAAGTGGGTTTTGTTGTCTATGATAAAGATAATGAGATACAGCCTCACATTCATCGCGAGATGCCGCGTAGTCTCAAGGGTACATCAGAGGTCTTGATTCTCAAAAAGGGGCATGTTCGCGTTGATTTTTATTCTCAGAAAAAGCAATATACAGAGAGTCGTGAGCTTATGCCAGGAGATGTGCTTATCTTGGTTTCAGGCGGTCATGGCTTTCACTTCCACGAATACAGTGTTTTTTTAGAGGTAAAACAAGGCCCTTATATCGGACCCCAGGAAAAAGAAAGATTCTCGAGGCCAGCATGATCCCTGTAAACGAGCCCTTAATGTCTGGTAACGAACTCAAGTATGTTTCGGATTGCATAAAGACAAACTGGATCTCATCTGCAGGCAGCTACCTTGAGCGTTTTGAAACAGCATGGGCAAAATACTGCGGTCAGAAATACGGAGTCGCAGTCTGTAACGGCACTGTGGCTCTGGAGCTCGCAGTCGAAGTCTGTAATTTCCCAAAAGGGAGTGAGATAATCCTTCCCAGCTTTACCATTATTTCGTGTGCTCAGGCCATAACAAAGAATGACTGTGTACCTGTTTTAGTAGACTGCGACCCAGAGGCTTACTGCATGGATGTCAGCCAGATAGAAAAAAAGATTACCAAGCGCACTGTAGCGATTATGCCAGTGCATATCTATGGCCATCCCTGTGACATGGATCCCATAATGGACATTGCTAAAAAGCATGATCTTGTTGTCATAGAAGATGCAGCTGAGGTCCACGGCGCAGAATACCAGAGTGTCAAAGATAATACCTGGCATAAATGTGGCAGCTTTGGCCATCTTTCATGTTTTTCCTTTTACGCCAATAAACTAGTCACTACTGGCGAAGGCGGCATGGTCATTACATCCGACGATAAACTCGCAGAGAGGCTACAGAGACACAGAAACCTCTGCTTTTTAAAATCACCGCGATTCCTGCACCATCATATAGGAAATAATTTTAGGATGACAAATATACAGGCAGCGCTTGGCCTTGCGCAGCTCGAGAATATAGATAAGACGATTAAAAGAAAAAGAGAAATGGCGAAAAAATACTCTGATCTCTTAAATGACCTACCTCTAAAGCTCCCAACAGAACATAAATGGGCCAGGGGAGTAGTATGGATGTATGGAGTCGTGTTGCAGGAAGAAAAAGGCCAGGGAAATTTGAGCGTACAAGACTATATGAAGTGGCCTAATTATAAGATCATGAAAAAATTAGCTAAGCTCGAGATTCAAACGCGGCCATTTTTCATAGGAATGCACGAACAACCGATCTTTCAGAGCTTAGAATATTTTAAAAATGAGTCTTATCCTGTAACAGAGGGAATTGCAAGGACAGGATTTTATCTCCCGAGTGGCCAGGTAATAAAAGACGCGCAGATAAAAGAAGTGGCTCGCGCCCTGAAAGGGTTATTTTAATGAAAAATCGCTTATCAGTAATATTGCCCACTTACAATGAGGCAGAAAACATAAAACCCCTGATAGATGCCATAAGAGATGCGCTGGAAGAGGTTTATGAGGTAATAGTCGTTGATGATAATTCTCCTGATGGTACGAGTGAAATCGTTGAGAAGATGATCAGGGGAGGGGGATACCAGTTTTTAAAATTAGAGAAGAGGACTAGCGACAGGGGTTTGACTAAGAGTATAGCCAGAGGCATAGAACTTGCCACAGGTGATGTGGTAGGCTGGATGGACTGCGATTTTTCAATGCCCCCGAAATACCTGCCAGTACTTTTGTCACTTATTAATGCGGATTACGATATTGCAGTAGGTTCTCGCTTTCTTCTGGGCGGCAGATGGAAGGGAGAAAAGAAAAATCCGGAAGATACTTTTCTTGGAGTCATATTGAGCCGCATTATGAATTTATTTATACAGGTCTGTCTTGATCATAGATTCAGGGATTATACCAGCGGTTTTGTCGTGGCGCGCAGAGAAATTTTTGAAAAGATCGAGCTGAGGGGGGACTACGGTGAGTATTTTATAGATTTTATCTATCGTGCCCTGAAGTCAAATTATCATGTGGTCGAGGTCCCGTATGTATGGCGCCCCAGAAAAGCAGGTTGCTCTAAAACAGGGATCAATCTAGCTGATTATTGCAGGCGCGGCTGGAAATATATTATTACTACGTTGAGGTTGCTGTTCTCATGCCGAAAGTCTTATTAATAAATCCGCCTTTTGAGCAGGAAGAAGAGTCTGTTGGGCGGTCCAGGAGTATCAAGAAGGTACTTAATATAGTGCCGCCTCTTGGTATTGCGTACATTGCCGCGATCCTGGAAGAGATGGACATAGAGACAAAGATAATAGACTGTGCCATAGGTATTTCATTCGATGATCTTTACAAGAGAATACTTGAGGAATCCCCAGACGTAATCGGTATCACTTCTACTACACCCGCCTTTGTAAAGGCCAAAAAGTTAGCTTCTTTTATTCGCGAACAATTCCCTTTAACAAAGATCCTGATAGGCGGCGCCCAGCTAACAGCACTTCCCTGCGAAACCATGGAGACCGGGCTTTTTGATATAGGGGTGATCGGCGAGGGGGAATTAACAGCCAAAGAGTTGTTTAAAAATTATAGAAACAAAAGATTCGAGGCCCTTGATCAGATACGAGGCATTATCTATAAAGACCAAACAGGTATACATCAGAATCCAGATCAGGATTTTATCAATGATCTTGATTTGATCCCTATGCCTGCAAGACATCTATTGCCTCATCCTAAATTTTACCGGCCGACACCTGCATCGTGTCGTCGTGTGCCATACGTCGTTATCATGACGAGCCGCGGCTGCCCATCGCAGTGCACCTTTTGTGACAGAAAGATCTTTGGTATGCGATGCAGGATGCGAAGCGGACCTAATATTTTCCAGGAGATAGAAGAGGTTATTGCGAAGTATGACGTGAAAGAAATCAGATTTTTTGACGATACATTTACTTTGAATAAAAAAAGGGTTTATGAGATCTGTGATGAGTTTGAAAAGAGAAGGCTTAAGCTGTCGTGGACGTGTCTGACAAAAGTAGCTTGTGTGGATGGGCCGCTTCTAAAGCGTATGAAAAAGGCCGGGTGCTGGCAGGTGTTGTATGGTTTTGAATCAGGCGATGACCGCATGCTCAAGCTTCTTAAAAAAGGAAATACTGTTGAGATGAATAAGAAGGCAGCACGCCTTACAAAAGAGGCAGGACTGGAGGTGCGCGGAGATTTTATTGTAGGTACGCCTGGCGAAACATGGGAGAGCCTTGAAAGGACCGTGCGATTCGCGATCGATATGGATTTGGACTACGCGCATTTTAATAAATTCACACCTTTTCCAGGGACGGAGCTTTATAGGAAACTTACAGACGAAGGCCATGTGTTTGATTTTTCAAAGAGTACAATACTGGACCACAAACAGGTTCATTACAATAATCCTGACATGGACACAACTGAATTCTCAAGGTTTTTAGACAGGGCCAGTAAGCGTTTTTATCTCAGGCCCAGATATATCTTGAAAAGACTATTTTCAATAAGGACCCTGCACCAGTTAAAAGGGCAGATAGATGGATTTTTTGCGATATTTGAGTTGCAATAAAATATAGAGGCCGAGTCACCACTTTTGTGGTATAATAAATAACCTTAATATGACAAAAAGGATACTGATAATAAATCCATTCGGAATAGGGGATGTTTTGTTTTCAACCCCTTTGATCGCTACTATTAAAGAAAAATACTCTGGGTGCTATATAGGGTATATATGTAATATAAGGACAGAGGAGATACTGGCTGCAAATCCCGGGATAGACGAAGTTTTTATATTTGAGAGAGATGAATATAGAGAGCTCTGGAAGAAGTCAAAACTGGAATGTCTTAAGAAGCTTTGCGATTTCTGGAAAGAGATAAAAAAAAGAAGATTCGATCTATTGTTTGACCTTTCCCTGGGCAGGGAATATGCGTTTTTATGCTGGTTGATAGGCATAAGAGAGCGCAGGGGTTTTAATTATAAAGGCCGCGGGAGATTTTTGACGCATAAGATTCAGTTTGATGGGTTTAGTGGCAGGCCTGTCGCGGAATATTACTTGGATGCTATTAGGGACAAGGGACAAGGGACAAGGGACAAGGGGTTGATTTTAGCAACAACAGATAAGGATAAAGAATATATTGATGCCTTTTTGAAAAAGGCAGGGATTAAAGAACAGGATACGCTGGTCGGCATTGCGCCTGGAGGAGGCGCTTCTTATGGCAAAGAAAAATCCCATTACAAAAGATGGGGCTGTGAGAAGTTTGCTGTGCTTGCTGACAGGATAGCATCGTGCGGGGCTAAGCCTATCTTACTGGGAGGACCTAAAGAAAAAGACTTGATCAGGGATGTTAAACTAAAAATGCAAGGCAAGCCCCTCATGGGGCCAGACGCAAAAATAAGAGAGATGGCTTGTTTGATCAAAAGATGTAACGTACTTGTGTGTAACGACGGGGGACTCTTACATATAGCCGTGAGTCAGGATACGCCTACAGTTTCCATTTTCGGACCCACTGATGAAAAGGTCTATGGCCCGTATCCGGCATCTAAAAAACATATTGTTGTAACAAACAATGCGGATTGCAGGCCTTGCTACAGGCGTTTCAGGCTGCCAGAATGTACTGACAGGAAGTGCATGGAAGACCTTTCTGTAGACTCTGTTTTTAACGCGCTTTCAAAATTTATCCAAGAGGTAGGGACATGAAAGTCGATATATTGAGCCTGAAAAAACAGCATGAAGGCATAAAGGATGAGATAAAAAAATCCATGGAAAGAGTCATAAGTTCAGGAGGATTCATTCTTGGAGAAGATGTGAAGCTTTTTGAACAGGAATTCGCGGATTATTGTGGCGTAGCGCATGGCGTAGGCGTAAATTCCGGCACAGACGCGCTGTTTCTCGCCTCTCTTGCCTGTGGAATAGGAAAGGGCGACGAGGTAATCACGATACCTTATACTTACATTGCTACGATTCTTGCCATATCTATGACAGGCGCAAGGCCAGTGTTTGTCGATATAGACGAAAAGACCTATAACATCGATGTTTCAAAAATAGAAAAGGCAATTACCAAAAAGACAAAGGCTATTCTGCCAGTGCATCTTTACGGCCATCCTGTGGATATGGACCCTTTGATGGGGATAGCGGAAAAGCACGGTCTTAAAGTCATTGAGGACTGTGCCCAGGCTCACGGCGCGCTTTATAAAAATAAGAAAATAGGCAGTTTCGGAGATGCGGCGTGTTTTTCATTTTACCCTACCAAAAACCTCGGTGCATTTGGCGACGCTGGCATGGTCATAACAGATTCTAAGGAGACAAGAGAAAAGCTCCTGCTCCTGCGTGATTGTGGAAGAAAGGGTAGGTATGAACATATCTTAAAAGGTTTTAATTCAAGGCTCGATACCCTGCAGGCAGCGATACTCAGAGTTAAATTAAGGCATCTGGACAAATACAACGAGAACAGAAGGAAAAACGCGAGTCTCTATACAAAGTTATTCAAAGAAAACAAACTAGATATAGGATGTCCTTTTGAGGCTGATTACGCAAAACACGTATACCACCTCTATCCTGCAGGGGTAAAGGATAGAGAAAGCGTGAAGGATAGGCTCGTGGAAAAAGGCGTGCGCACGCTTATACATTACTCGATACCAATACACCTGCAAGAGGCCTATAAAGACCTTGGCTATAAAAAGGGTGACTTTCCGATTTCAGAAAAGTACTGCGAAAAGATCCTGAGCCTTCCTATGTATCCTGAATTATCAGAAGGGGAGATCAGGTTTGTTGTAGAGTCGCTCAAGGAGATCTTGTTATGAGAAAGATAAGAGAAAAGATAAAAAAGAACTATAGCCAGATGAAGCGCAGATTGACCTGGATATTGTATAGGAAAAAGAGAATCCTTGCCATGGATTGCAGAGAATTGATAGAGAAGAAGAGGAAAGACGGCCCGATAAAATTACATCTTTGCTGCGGAGGCAATAAGTACCAGGGCTATATCAATGTGGACATTGTCCCGCTGGAAGGCACAGACGCCCTGATGAATATCCCCCAGGACCTGTTTTTAGTGTCGCCAAACTCAGCTTCAGAGATACTGATAGAAAGTGGTTTTGAGCATTTTTACAGATACCAGCAGGATGATTTTTTAAAGGAGTGTTACAGGATCCTTGTGGATAAAGGCAGGCTTGCGATGAAAAACATACCTGATTTTGACTTGATTGCGGACGCGTACCTGGGCAAAAAGCAGGGAAACATCAGTCCTATATTTGATCTCTACGAGGTCTATAGGCTTACGCATGGGGCGCCAGAGCCCAGAAACTCACCGCATCAATTACATAAAGACATCTTTACTAAAGGATCTGTCAGGGAATTGTTAGAGCGAAATAAATTTAAGATACAAGAGATGCGTGACACTATATTCCGCGGAGAAAACACTGCTGCGAGCTTCGATGTAGTCGCAGTTAAATAACAAGGTTTAAATTATGGATAAAAAATATATACTTGTCTGTGAAAAGGGGTGGCGCAAGATAAGAGAGTTATCGCTGGATCTGGCAGAAAAAGGCATCTCTTCCACTGTTTTAATAAGGGGGTTGGTCAGACCAGATGTAGAGAGGATGATAACAGCACATAAAGAGATAAGTAACGTATTTGTCCCGGAGAAGCTTTTCACATTAATCCTTTTCATGCGCATGGCCACCAGCTTAATTTTGTGTCCACGAAGGAGATTGTTAATAGCCCTTAGCAAAGAAAAGACCTATAAGAGATTAGAGATACTTAAGAAAATTTTTCGCAGGATCGAATTGGCAAAGGTTTTTGATTAGACATGAAAATAGCTATTATATTTGGCAAGGAACGTCTGGATACAGTAGGCATATATTTTGAACGAGCGTTAAAGGCCCTGGGCCACGAGGTCAGGCATTTTTGGCCTAAAGATATAGAAAATATCAGGCCTGAATATGATTTTTATTTTCGAGTGGATGACGGGCACTATGATCATTGTATCCCTGAGAGGCTTAAGCCAAGGGTCTATTTTGCCTCGGATACGCATTTAAAAAATCCGTTCAAAAAAATAAAAAAACACATATTGAGAGAAGCGTACGAACTGGTATTTTGTCCTATGCTGAAGGAAGTAGAGATATTAAAAAAGGTCTCTCCTGTAGAAATAATCTGGATGAATTTCGCATGCGATCCTGAGGTGCATAAGAGGTTGGATATAGAGAGAAATTACGATATAGGTTTTGTGGGAAACGACGGCGGGGTGCCCAGAAAGTTCTATCTTCAGGAGCTAAGAGAACGGTATCCGAAAAGTTTCATAGACCGAGCTGATTATTCACAGATGAGCCAGATCTACAGCTCTTCAAAGATAGGCTTTAACTTTGCTATTCGCGGAGAATCCCTTACTATGAGGAGCTATGAGATAATGGCCTGCAAGGCAATGCTTCTTATGCAGAGATTAAGGGACAATAGCGCTGAAAAGGCCGGTTTTATCGACGGGAAACATCTTGTGTTTTTTGACAAGCCAGAGGATCTGTTCAAACTTATCGAGCATTATCTGAAAAACAAGAAAGAAAGGGAAGAGATAGCGGAAAACGGCTATCGTCTCACACTCGAGAGACATACTTACACTCATAGGATCAACGAGATGCTCGATATAATTAAAGATAGGTTTAAGATATGAGACAGAAAGCAAAAAAGGATATTGTATTAATAATATTTTGTCTTTTGGCAGGGGTAATATTATTTACCAATCTGGGGAACATCTATCTCTGGCAGGATGAGGCAACAACCGCAGTTTTAGCTAAAAACACACTTGAGTTTGGGATCCCCAGGACCTTTGACGGGACTAATCTTATTACGACTATTTACTCTGACCCTTGCAAATATAGTGGATGGAAATACGCCCCGTGGTTTCAATTTTATCTTGCGGCATTATCCTTTTACTTGTTTGGAGTCAGTACTTTTGCTGCGAGACTCCCTTTCGCTGTGTTTGGTATGGGTAGCTTGATATTGTGTTATTTACTCGCGCAGAGGCTTTTCCAGAATAGGCTCCTCTCCAGGCTATCGACCGCATTTATGCTTTTTTCCGCGCCATTCTTTTTATATATGCGTCAGTGCAGATGGTATGGTCTTTCAGTATTTTTTACACTCTGGATTTTGATCTCGTATTTGGACATGATAAAGAAGAAGCGATTTTCTGCATGGGGATTTGTCCTGGCAAGCAGCCTTCTCTTTCACTCAAATTATGCAATCTTTTTCCCTGTCTTGGGAGCCATGTGTTTTCACTATCTTGTGTTTCACAAAAAAGATATTGAATTAAAGAGGATATTAGGCTATCTCTCTATTATTGCTATACTCACTGTACCTTTTTTCCTCTATTCTGTAAACATGGAGTGTAGCGGGCAGATGACGTTTCTGCGTACAAAAGGTCATTTAGAATTCTATGTCCGCGTCTTAAATAAATACCTATTTCCTCTTGTATTTTTGTTTTTGAGTCTAGCTGTATTTTCCTTTTTCAAGAAAAAGGTCTTTCCTGTACTGGATAAGGCGCTGGATAGATCTCGACTCTGGTTTTTTCCGCTCGTATTTATTTTTACTATCTGTTTTCTGCTTTTAGCAGAGGAAAGACAGCTGAGGTATCTTATTCATCTTTTACCTTTATCCTGTATCCTTATGAGTTTTTTAATGATCGGGTGGCTAAAGCTGAATATTATAGTCGCTGGTCTAGTATTTGTTGTCGCATGTTTTACAAATTCATTTCACACAGGCAGCCCTTTTGCAAAGAAACTATGGATACCCATAGTGGATATCGCTTATGAGTTGACCCATGATTATGACGGGCCAGTAGAAGGAATAATAAAGTTTTTAAATAAGAATGCGAGGCCAGGAGATACAGTTAAATTGATCATGGGTGATTGCGCGGTTATGTTTTATACAGATTTCAAGGTAGACAATGAAGATTTTACGCAGGAATCATTCCCTGAGTGGATTATAGTGAGAAATGACTGGGTCTCGTTCAAGAGTTTAAGTGCCAGGTATCGTAGACAAATAGAATCGCAATATCAAAGAATTGAATTAAATTATCCTGATATAATGTGGGAAAACCGGCCAGACCCTGGTTATCATAAATTCAAGACAGTAACTGACTGGCCTACTAAAGTGACGGTGTATAAGAAAAGATGAAGTGCGATATAATTATTCCAGTTTGGAATCAACTCGAGTTTACCAAAAAATGCATAGAGAGTGTTTTTAGAAATACGAATTATGCGTTTCGTTTAGTTGTTATTGATAATGGAAGCGCTAAGGCTACGAGGGCCTATCTGGATGAATTGGCACGCGATAAAAAAACAGGCGTTACTGTACTTAGAAATAATGAGAATCTGGGATTCATTAAGGCCACCAACCAAGGGATAAGAGAGTCAGACGCACCTTATGTCTGCCTTTTAAATAATGATACAGAGGTCACAAAAGGCTGGCTTAAAGAAATGGTCAATGTAGCTGAGAAGAAAAAGGATATAGGTATAGTTAATGCTAACAGTAATACCCTGGGCTGCAAGGCCAAGTTTGGCCAGTCTGTAGAATCGCTTGCAGAGGAACTGAGGTCTCACTCTGGAGAGTATAGCATGCTGGCCCAGGCTACAGGGTTTTGCATGTTGATCAAGCGAGAGATCATTGATAAGGTGGGCATTTTTGACGAGACCTACGGAATGGGAAATTTCGAAGACGCTGACTTTAGTAAAAGGGCGCAGAGATCAGGTTATTCCTGTGTATGCGCCAGGGCATCCTACGTATATCACAGAGAACGACGCTCATTCGTAAGATTTAGGAAGTTTGATCAGGATTTTGATCGTAATCGGGAAATATTTTACTCTAAATGGGGCAGACAAGAGAGGATCCTTTATGTGCTTAGTCACAGTGATTCTGCATACAGGAAAGAAATAGGCAGGAGATCTCTTAAATTGGCCCGCGATGGCAATATTGTCTGGATTTTTTCAAAAGGATGTCCTGGGCAGGATATCGAAAGGCATTCCAATATTTATAGTTATAGCCTGCCAAAGAGGTTTTTTGGTATGATCAGTTTATGGAGGATACTGAAGCGCAAAAAAAAGTTTGACAAGATATACGTAGATGACGAGAATTATGGGAAGCGCTTAGGGGGTTTTAAATTTTTTCATAAAGCAGAGGTGATTCGTGGATGCTAAAATTCCTTTATCCGCAGTAATTATTACCAGAAACGAAGAGACCAATATTAAAGAGTGCCTTGAGTCAGTCAGATGGGCGGACGAGATCGTCGTGGTCGACGACGACAGTACTGACAGGACAGTGGAAATCGCCCAGGGTTATACAGATAGGATTTTTCACAGGAAAATGGATATTGAGGGCAGGCACAGGAACTGGGCCTATAGCCAGGCGCGTAATACCTGGGTCTTGAGTCTGGATGCTGATGAGAGGGTGACTCCTGAACTGAGAAAAGAAATACAGGAAACCATATCCAATGCCGGAAACTTCGAAGGCTTTATTATCCCGCGCAGAAATTATATCGGGAATTACTGGGTCAAATACGGCGGATGGTATCCAAGCGGCCAGTTGAAGATGTTTAGAAAAGATAAATTTTACTGGGAAGAGGCCGAGGTCCACCCCCGAGCGTTCTTGGGGACTCCTGCGGGAAGGTTAAAGAATGACATAATCCATTATTCGTACAAGAACTTCGAGGATTTTGTCAATAAGATGAACAAGCAGACTACGCTGGAGGCGGCTAAATGGGTCAGGGATAAAAGGGGAATGAGTCTTGGCAGGGCCCTTCGCCGCACATGCGACCGTTTCCTGCGCACATTCTTTCGCAAAAAGGCGTACAAAGACGGGTTGATTGGTTTTATGGTATCGATCTTTGCCGGGCTTTATCAGATATTGAGTTATGCTAAATACTATGAACTGAAATTCGCACATAAGTTACGCGATTGCCGATGAAAAAGGATTTATTGGAAATTTTAAACTGTCCAAGCTGCACAAGTACTTTATTTTCATTGCAACAGTGTAAAGTCGATCAGATAGAGGTTAGATCCGGTAGTATAGTTTGTCAGAGTTGTGGGGCTTCTTACGGGATCGAGAGCGGTATAGTAAATTTTATCAAGGACCCCTCGCAGGGAGTGAAGCAGGAAAGAGAGGCAATGGATGCGGAGGAGTATATTACTGACGATAAGGGCAAAAGATATAAGATTAATGAAGAGACAATAGAAAGATTTAAAGATAAATTTCTTTCTATGCCAGAAGGTGATGGCTCACATTTTTTTAGAAATAGAGGCAGTTTTCAAGCTATTGCAAATATATCTTCCAGAGTCTATTCTACCCTTGATGGTTTGAAGCTCACAGGCAAGGAACACATACTTGAAATAGGGGCGTGTTTTTCCTATGCCTCTTTTAAGTTCGCCAAAAAAGGGTGTCGTGTCGTGGCTATAGACATAAGCAATTATCTCAAGGTTGCGGATCTTTTTGTTAAAGAAGCATATTTTGACAGGATGTTTTGCGACATGCATAAGACACCATTTGGAGACGAAACATTTGATATTATATTTGGTTCGGCAGTCCTTCATCACAGTAAGGAGTTGTCCCTGGTTTTCAAAGAGATGCGCCGTATTTTAAAACCAGACGGGCGCCTAGTATTGATCAACGAAGTAGCAAGAGGTCTTTTTGAAAAGGTGCACCCTATATTTGAAAAAATGCAGAAACAAGGCTACGGAGATACTTCTTATACTTTAACAGAATGGCAAAAGGCAGCATACAAAGGCGGCTTTAAGAATGTGAGGATTGATTTTTTATCGCTTGCAGACGATTATATAACAAGGCACAAGAATAAGGATTTGCAGGATCAGGATAGTGTTAAGCTTAGACTTGCAAAGTTTTTTAAAACGCATATAATACTAGAAAAATGCCTGTCTTTTCTTTTGATTCCGCCGAGGCTTTTTTTTAGGCCAAAAAGCTGGAAGATTACATGTTATTAGGAGGTAAGATATGGGAATGCGATTAGCAGATAAAGTTCAGTCAATTTTTTATATTAATAGATTAAAGAAGCTTGACAAGGTCAAGGGATATCTTGGTTTAAACGAGGGTTTTCTGCTATTTAAGATCGCGAGATCGCTCAGGGAAAATTCGGTGATCGTGGAGATAGGTAGTTTTAAAGGAAAGTCCACTTGTTTTATAGCAGAAGGCATAGGTGACAAAAAAATGCAGTTTTTTTGTATCGATCCCTGGAGGGACGACCTGATGCAGGAAAAAGGAGATGCGATATTTAACGAATTCCTGCAAAATACAAAAGAATATAAGGACAGGTTCAGTGTATTGCGGGGATTTTCCCATGAAGTGATCATGGAGTGGCCCGTACACAGAAAGATAGATTTTCTGTGGGTCGACGGAGATCATTCTTACGAAGGAGTTAAGGAGGATATTCTTAATTGGATGCCTCTGGTTAAAAAGAACAGTTTTATTTGTTTTCATGACTATAGGGACGCGCCTGGAGTTAAAAAAGCAGTGGATGAATTGGCGAGAGACAATAAGATCAAATTTATTAAGAGAGTAGGATGTACCTATGTTTCAAAATTACTTTAGAGGCATAAAGAAGAAAGATAGAAAAAAAAGGATCCTTTTTGCGGGGATCTCTCCTACTAATTTTGTTCAGTTTGCGCCAATCTATGAAGTTCTTAAACAAGATTCCAGAATTGAGGTTTTTTTATCAGGGATGTCTCATGGTAAAGATCGGCCGCAGGATATCTACAGGTATTTTGACGTGGACAAAAAATTTATAATAAAAGAAAAAGTGGCAAAGCGCTTTTATTTCGATATATACGTAAGTCCTGATTTCCATTTAGTAGGTAAAAGACACGGTGTAAGCGTGCAGATGTTCCATGGTAACTCATTCAGAAATTTTTCCATAAACGAAGAGGCAAAGAATTTTGATCACCTTTTCCTGATGGGCTCATATATGAAGCGCAAATTTTTAGAATTGGGAATTTTTAAAGAGGGAGAAAGTAGGTTTGAAGAAATAGGGATGCCTCAGACAGATGCTCTTTTGAACAATACAGATACGGGATTGCGTGAAAAACTTAATTTGAATAAAAAGTTTGCTACCGTACTCTATGCCCCGGTCTGGGCCCATATGGAAAGTTTCCTGGAAGATGTACGGAGAACCTTACAGGAGTTGACCTCGCTTGAGGTAAATCTACTCGTGAAGATGCACCATGGTTTTTATTCTAAGGAATTAAATAAGATTAAATGGCAAGAATATCTAGATGAGCTTTTAAAGAAAAATATAAATATGCACT
Source organism: Candidatus Gorgyraea atricola (assembly GCA_030765235.1). Lineage (NCBI taxonomy): Bacteria > Pseudomonadati > Candidatus Omnitrophota > Candidatus Gorgyraea > Candidatus Gorgyraea atricola. The sequence goes on from JAVCCW010000028.1 coordinate 76,066, forward strand.
TGATAAAAGATTTTGATATTGTGCCGTATATGCGCATTAGTGATTTACTTGTAAGCGATGCAAGCGGAGTCGTGCATCAATTTTCCATATTAGATAGGCCGATCGTATGTATAAAGATAGACATCGATGAATTCAGAAAAGGTTATCCAAACCTTGATCAGGCGGCGTATGCGAATCGTGCAGTCGTAGAGGTCTCTACAGGAGAATCCCTGAAGGAAGCTGTACTGAAAGAGCTTGCTGATCCCGGTAGGTTAAGCCGACAAAGATTGGCTATGGCCAAGGAGTATTTTTATAATATTGGTTTTTCTACTAAATATGCTATCTCAAGACTTTATCGTTTTCTTAATAAGGAGCCTTTACAATACAGAGAGAAGGAGATATGAAAGCCATTATTATTGCTGCTGGGATAGGGTCACGTTTAAACCCTTTAACCAGCAACAAACCTAAATGTATGTTAGAAATAAACGACAGGACCTTATTGCAGCATCAGATTGAGGCGCTGAGGGGTGCTGGGATAGATAGAATAGTTTTAATTAAAGGATATAAGAAAGAGATGATAAATTATCCTGATTTAGTTTATTACATCAATGACGATTACAAGAACAATAACATCCTCCACTCTTTATTTTATGCTGAAAAAGAAATGAATAATGCATTTATAGCAGCTTATTCAGATATTTTTTACACTAAAGATATAGTGGAAAGGTTGCTTGAGAGCAAAGAGGATATATCGATAGTAGTGGATATAGATTGGAAAGGTTATTATGAAGGCAGGACAGACCATCCTATCAGTGAGGCGGAAAATGTTATCTTTGACGCGGATAATAATGTAGTCAAGATCGGCAAGATCCTGCCGGATGAAGATGCTGTCCATGGTGAATTTATCGGCATGATGAAATGTTCAAAAAAAGGTGCGCTTATTTTTAGGAAATATTTTAATAGGTTAAAAGAGATTTACAAAGGAAGGCCGTTCCAGAGGGCCGGCGTATTTGAAAAGTCATATCTGACAGATATATTTCAGGACATGGCTGATTGCGGCGTGAAGATCAACTGTGTGATTATAGAAAAGGGCTGGGCTGAGATAGATACGGTCCAGGATTATAAGCGTATATTAAAGGATAAGGAGACGTAATGAAGTTGGTCAAGTTTTGGTTATTATTTACAGCAGCATTTTTTTGCTGCGCTTCACTTGTGCATGCAAGTGATGATACTGAGTACTGGAGCATGCATACCTTTAGCGCAAAGATAAACGAAAGGGTAAAATTGAATCTGCTCGAGGAATTTCGTATGAAAAGTGACATGGGTAATTTCTATACCTATGTCCAGTATGTCGGCGCAAGTTATAAGGTAAGCGACTATTTTGATGTGGCAGGATGGTATAAGCTGGTTTCATCAAAGGCAAATCAGAATTGGACCGAGACTCACCGGTATGACATAGACGGGACATTAAAGATAGACCTGGATGGCTTTAAACTCTCTAATAGGTCAAGGTTTGAGCGGAATACAAATGCCTCATCATGGCTATATAGAGACAGGATAAAGGTGACAAAGAAGGTAAAACTATTCGACAGAGATTACACACCTTTTCTTTCCAATGAATTCTTTTTGGATATAGAGCCCAATGATGGCTATCACGAAAACAGAGCCAGCGGAGGCATTAGCACAGATTTTATATGGGGCACAAAACTGACTCTATATTATATGTCACTCGCCAAAAAGAGCAGTGGAGAGTGGAATAGCGCGAATGTAATCGGGACTACTGTAGGGGTTAGTTTTTAAAATTTCTAGAAAAGGAGATTTAAAAAGTGAAGAACAATAAGGCAATATTTTGGAACATCTGGACATCTTATGCCACATATTATTTTGGCAAGGTAAATTTGAGCATAGTAGTGCCGGCGTTATTGGCGACATATAAGAATCTGGATTTATATACTGTTGGTTTAGTTTCGAGTGGTTTTTTCTTTGCGTATGCGCTTGGTCAATTTTTGCATGGTCAGATTTCAGAGCGGCACAATCCTTTTGTTTATATCGCAATAGGGTTAATTGGTTCTGCCATAATGAACCTGATCCTTGGTTTTTCCGGAGGTTTTTTTATAATGTTATTTCTTGGAGAGGTCCTTGACGGATTTTTTCAATCAATGGGTTGGTCATCCTGTGTAAGGGCGAATGCCTTGATCCAAAAGGATAAAGACAGAGAAAGATCCTCTACGATACTAGGGACTTCCTACCAAGTAGGTAATTCAGTGGCATGGCTTATATCTTCTTTTGCTGTCGGCACATGGGGCTGGCAGGCAGGTTTCTGGGTTGCGAGCGGTTTTTTATTCGCTAGGGGGATATTATTGCTATTGACAAAACCAAAGATGGAGATTGCGCCTCCTCAGAAAGTCAAGGTCCAGATAAAGAATACTTTATCTTTTCCGATCGTGCTGAGTGGCATATCACTTTGTTTATTAAATATGGTGAGATATGGTGTTATTACGTGGATACCGTTATATTTCTTTAAGACAGGGAATTTTACAGTGGAGCAGATGGGAAAGGTCGGTCTGAAAGTATTTTTGATTCCTATAGCAGGTGTTCTGGGCACATTGATATATAATAAGCTCAAGATCAACAGGGATATCCTTACTATTATATGTCTGATAATGCTGGCGATCAGCTTTTTTGTGTTACCCTTTACTACAGGTTTGTTGGCGACGTTTGTATTATTGATCGGTAGTTTCTTTCTGTACGGCCCCCATGTTTTTTTAGTAACAACATTTCCGACCCGTTTTGTGGATAAACAGGTAGTTGCAGCCTCCACAGGATTTATAGATGGAATGGGCTATATCGGAACGGTATTAATAGGCATAATTGTCCCATTTTTGGTTACATCAGCCGCAGGTAAATGGGAGAATGTATTTATATTCTGGGGGATCCTTTCGATTATGGTGGCTGTCGTTGTTGCTATTGTCTATATTAGGAGTTTTAGAGATAAGACGATAGATTTCTTAGCGCTTAAGAATAACAGGTGAGAGCCAATGAGTACGAAGACGATTTATCCTTAAAAAATAAAGGGATTCAGGGATGGCGACAGTCTCAATAGGAATAATCTGTCAGGACAATGAAAATATTATTCGGGATTGTCTGGAAAGCGCCAAATGGGCTGATGAGATAGTCGTGGTAGATGCCTTCAGCAAGGATAGGACCGTGGAAATCGTCAGAGAATACACGAATAAGATATACCAGCATAAAGTAGACAGGCACCTGAATGAACAATGGAACAGGGCTATAGGTTATGCGACCTGCGATTGGTTCTTTCATCTTTCGACAGACCAGCGATTTACGCCTCAGTTGCGGGACGAGATCAGGAGAGTAGTTCAAAAAAAAGAACGATATGCGGCTTATTACGTGCCTCTGGAAAATTATTTTCTTGGTAAATGGATACAGTACTGCGGTTGGTCCCCTGATTACAATATAATGTTTCACAAAAGAGACAAGGGGGTCTGCTCAGATAAAGAAGGCGGCCTTTTAATGGTAGACGGCGAGATAGGGTATCTTAAGAGCAGGTTGATCCATTATTCTCACACAGGGATCTCCAGTACTATAAGCAAGGAAAACATGCTTTCCACCAGGGAAGCCGAATACTTTTTAGAGACAAAGACGTCTTTTAGAAGAAGGTTTATACTGACTAAGGCACTTCGGAACTTCAGAAAGACCTATTGGAAACAAGAGGGTTATAAAGACGGGATGTACGGGTTGGTTTTTTGTTTGATTTTTTCTTTTAATAAATTTTTGATTTACGCGAAATACTGGAATATGCTTCAAAGACAGAAGAGAAATTCCTGTGTATGTGAAGATATCAGTCTGCTTGTAGAAAGAGAGAATCATGATACATCTTTACTAGCAGAAAGATTATTAAAAGAACGCGGGATAACGGGTGAAAAAGAAATGAGATATCAAATGACTGTTGTTCCGTTAAGGCTTTTCTTGAAGACTTATATTGGGAAGACGGAATTCCGCCAGGGTGTCCGTGGCCTCACTCATTGCATCTTTAATGCGTATATTCATGCGATAAAATGGTCTAAGTATTGGGAATTAAGTTGTGTAAAAAAGATAAAACCGCAGAATAATACATAAGGACACTTTTTATTATGGCAAAAAAAATTCTATTTGTTTTTGGCACGCGCCCGGAGGTCATTAAGATGGCGCCTGTTATCGAGCTTGCGAGAGAGTCAGGGGTTGGGCTGGACCCCGTTGTTTGTGTTACAGGCCAGCATCGACATCTTTTGGATCAGGCATTGACTGAATTTGATATCAAGCCAGATATCGACCTTGATCTGATGAGGACTGATCAGAGTTTAGATGGTATCGTATCCGGGGTTTTGCGCGGCATGCAAGAGGTCTATCATAAGGTCTGTCCTGAGGTTGTCTTAGTGCAGGGAGATACCTCTACGGTGTTTGCTGCAACCCTCGCCTGTTATTATAACGGCATAGATGTCGGACACATCGAGGCAGGGTTACGCTCCGGAGACAACCAGAATCCTTTTCCTGAGGAGGTAAACAGGCGGTTTGTCTCACTTATCGCGAAATATAATTTTTGCCCGACCCAGGATGCGAAGAAAAATTTATTAAAAGAGGCTGTGCGTCCTGAAAAGATATTTGTTACAGGCAATACAATAGTCGATGCGCTTGAGAGGACCTTAAATATAATTGGTTCAAGACAGATGTCTATTAATGGAGTTGACCGGGAATTCCTGCAAAAGCCATTTGCCCTTATTACAGGACACAGAAGGGAAAATTTTGATGGGGGCATGAAGGATATCTGCGAGGCCATCAAGTCTCTGGCAAAAAAACACAGCGCCTTTCACTGGCTGTGGTCAATGCATCTGAATCCAAATGCCAGGGATGTTGTTTTTAAAATCCTCGATGGTTTAGAAAACGTCAGATTAATAGAGCCTCCTCCGTATAGAGAGTTTGTATACCTGATGAACCGCTCTAGATTTATTATCTCAGACTCTGGAGGCGTGCAGGAAGAGGCCCCGTCATTGGGAAAGACTGTGCTTGTAACCAGGGTGTGCACAGAGCGGCCAGAGGCCATTAAATCCGGCACGTCTATTTTAGTGGGCACAGACCCAGCCAGGATAACAAAAGAAGTAGATAGACTGCTGAAGGATAGAGGGCCTGCAAAGAAAACAAAAAATCCTTTTGGCGACGGCCTGGCTGGGACAAGGATCATAGACATTATTACTAAAGGAAGCTATAAGGAATTTCGCTAAATGAAAACTAAATACGAGACAGTTTCGCAGTGTAATCTCTGCGAAAGCATTAAAAACAGGGTCGTTGATGAAAGGGGCCACATAGTGCAGTGTGAAAACTGCGGCCTGAGGTTTGTGAATTTGCGCCTGACCCAGGATGCCATCTCCACGGATTATGATCACAGCTATGTAAATATCCCTGGCTGGGGCAAGGTGGATGCAGAGGCGCAACTGATGTACAAAAGAAGAGCGGATTTTTTAAACAGGTTTATCCAGAGAGGCAGGATCCTGGACGTGGCTGCGGGTCTGGGAGAATTTTTATCACATGTTAAAAAGACAGGCAGGTGGGAGTGTCTTGGCACAGAGACATCGCGATACGCGATCGAGTTTATAAAAAAGGAATTTGGTATCGAACTTTCTTTCGGGCAGCTTGAAGGCTTGAGGTATCCGGATGGTTTTTTTGATGCGGTCTGTTTCTGGCATGCGCTGGAGCATATGCCGGACCCATCGATCGTAATAAAAGAGGCCTGGCGCATTTTAAAGGATAATGGTTTTTTGTTCATTGCCGTGCCCAATGATTCATGGCTTGGCAGGAGGCATTTTTTTAAAAATGCGCTCAGAAAGGTCGTCAACCACATGCCATTAAAAAGAAAATTGAAAATAAAAAAGATGTATCCTGAGATTGACGAAGAAGGCAACAAACACCTTTTTTATTTTACGCCGCGGACCCTGACGAGATTACTGAAAAAATATGGTTTCAAGGTCAGGGCGCGTTCAGTGGATTATGATTACGGGAAGCCAGATCCTAAATTGGAAAGAAGATACAGATTTGATGTGCTATTTTGCCGTTTTACAGGGCTTAATATTTCTAACGCCATTTTAATCGCAGCGCAGAAGAAAAGTTAGGGAAGATATAAGGAGGAATGATGAAGGTATTAGTGACAGGTGGGGCAGGGTTAGTCGGATCGCATACAGCAGAGTATTATTCAAAGAAGGGTGATGAGGTGATCGTACTGGATAATCTGATGCGCTCTAATCTATTCGGATACAATAAGGAGAGCGTGGAGTTTAACTGGAACTATCTGAGCCAGCTCGAAAACGTAAAGAGGATAAAAGGGGACATAAGAGAAGAAAAGGACGTGATGAAGGCGCTGGGTGACGGCGTGGATGCAGTGATACATACTGCGGGCCAGCCAGGCGTGCCGCTTTCCATGAAGATCCCGAGAGAAGACTTTAGTATAAACGCCTATGGCACGCTTAATGTCCTTGAATGTCTCAGGCAGGTCTCGCCAAAGGCTGCGTTTGTGTATTGCTCCACAAATAAGATCTACGGAGAGAATGTGGACAGCATTACACTGGAAGAAGAAGAGACAAGATATAGGTATAAAACTAAAAAAGGTGTTCCTGAGACACTGTCTGTGGACCTGACTGGCCATACGCCTTATGGCGCTTCGAAATATACAGGCGATATCTATACGCAGGAATACGGACATATCTACGGCATGAAGACAGCAGTGTTTCGCATGTCATGTATCTATGGCACAAGGCAGTTTGGTTTTGAGGATCAGGGCTGGGTAGCATGGTTTGTCATAGCGAATCTGACAGGCCAGCCCATCATTGTCTACGGCGACGGAAAACAGGTAAGGGACTTACTGTACGTGGATGATCTAGTAGAGGCCTATGACAAGTTCATACACGGCGAGGCAATGCATGACGTGTTTAATATTGGCGGCGGGCCAAGGAACACTACCTCGCTCCTGGAGTTTATAGCATTGATAGAAAAGAAAACAGGCATCAAGTTCAGGAAAATAGATCACAAGGAGTGGCGGCCAAGTGACCAGAAGGTATACATCTCTGACATCGGCAAGGTCTCAAAGTCACTCACCTGGAAACCAAAGCATACACCCGAGAAAGGCCTGGAAAAACTGATCGAATGGGTTGGCAGTAACACAAAATACTTTATTTAATAACACGGAGGTTGCGGAATGTTACGGAATGTTAGAGAAGGTTACGGAAGGTTACAAGAGGCGATGGATTTCAGCGCTTTTAGTGTAACATTCCGCAACCTTCCGAAACATTCCGCAACCTTATGTAACATCCAAGGATATTCCATATCATGATTAAAGCTATATTTCTAGATAGGGATGGTGTCATAAATAGGGATCCTGGCGGTGGCGATTATATAAAGTCATGGAAGGAGTTTGAGTTCTGGCCAGGCTCTATCGAGGCCATAAAAAAACTAAATGAAAAAGGCTATGAGATCTTTGTGATATCCAACCAGGCAGGAGTAGGCAGGGGGATCTATTCGCAGGCTTCGCTTGATGAGATCACAAAAAATATGCTGAGCGAGATTGAAAAACAGGGAGGCAGAATAAAGTCTGTCAATTATTGCACGCATAAGCCGGATGCTGGCTGCGAATGCAGAAAGCCAAAGACCGGTACGATAAAGAAAGCTACGAAAGGACTTGATATAGATTTTAAAAATACATATTTTATAGGCGACTCGCACCCTGATGTGGGCGCTGGGAAAGGCATGGGGTGCAAGACCATACTTTTATTGACAGGGAAAGAGAATTTAGACGATGTCAAGAATTGGGTGCTTAAGCCTGATCTCATAAAGAGAGATTTAAAGGAGGCAGTTGAATGGATATTAAAGCAAGAGCGAGGATAATAGGAGAGCTTTTTAAGTTTTTGTGGGAGAGAAAATTATGGTGGATGATCCCGATAGTGATGGTGCTTTTGCTATTTGGGCTTTTGATATTTTTCACACAATCATCAGCTGTAGCCCCGTTTATTTATACACTATTTTGATATGAAAATATTAGTTGCGCACGCATATGCGGGAATTGGACACAAGAAGGCAGCAGAGGCAATAGGAAAGGCCTTGCTGGATTCTGGAGCCCATGTCGAGGTCGTAGATACGCTGGACTATACGAATGCATTTTTCAAGTTTTCGTACCCCAGGGTTTATCTATTTCTTATAAACAGGGCGCCCTTTTTATGGGGGTGCCTGTATTATTTCTTTGATCTCAGATCAGTGGATTTCTTTTGTGCTCCGGTAAGAAGATTTTTTCATGATCTTCAGGCAGCCAGATTCAAGAGGTTTGTTATTGAAAAAAAACCAGATGTTATAGTCTGCACACATTTTCTTCCCGCGGAAGTAGTTTCTGCGTTAAAGAAAAAAAATCTTTTTAACGGCAGGCTTGTAACAGTCATTACGGATTTTTTGCCTCATTCTTTTTGGTTGGCTAGACGATCAGATTATTTTATAGGCGCGCTAGAAAAGACAAAAAAAGGACTCGTAAGGCGCGGGATAGAGGAGGCCCGTATAAAGATCTTCGGTATCCCCACTGACCCTGTATTTAGTATTTCAAAAGGCCGCAAGACCCTGATAGAAAAACTGGGCCTGAAAGAAAATTGTTTTAATCTCCTTATTATGGGCGGCGGATTTGGAACAGGCCCGGTAAAAGAAATAGTCAATGCTATTTCTGAGCTGGAATCAGGGATAAAGAATGGTTTACAGATAATAATCATATGCGGAAAAAATAAGGCCTTGCTTGAAGATTTAAATAAGATAGGAACGAGTTCAGGGATTAAGTTGAGCGCCTTTGGCTATATGAATAATGTTGATGAGTTCATGGAGGCGAGTGATTTGATAATAACAAAGTCAGGCGGACTAACTGTCTCAGAGTCGCTTTCAAAGAAATTACCCATGATTATAATACAGCCAATACCTGGTCAGGAGACAGGAAACTGTAAAGTCCTTGAGGGCTATGGCGTGGCAGTGCGCGCAAATACAGTAGGTCAGATCGTGGATCATGTAAAGTGTTTCGTAGCTGCTCCTGAGAAGATAATCGACATGAAGGCCAGGATAAATCTATTGGCATATCCTGATGCTGCAAAGGATATAGCGGATCTGGTGGTGAAAATATGAAAATAGATCTAGTGAAAAAATTACCAAGAAAGGTTTCAATGCTTGTTGAGACCTTGGGGAAGATCGCTGATGAAGAAGGGGTGCGCGTTTATATGGTTGGCGGCCCTGTACGGGATCTATTGCTCAACGTATCGAATTACGACCTGGATTTTGTCGTAGAGACAGATGCCATAAAATTCAGCGAGGTCTTGAATAAGACCTTGAAGGGCGCACTGACTGTCCATAAGGCCTTTGGTACAGCTACCGTCGCGCGTAAAGATCTCAGGATAGACATAGTGACTGCGAGAAGAGAATCCTATGAACATCCTGCTGCCTATCCTGATGTAGAGCCAGCTACGATAAAAGAGGATCTATTCAGAAGAGATTTTACTATAAACGCCATGGCTATAATTATCAATAAGAGGAATTTCGGAGAGCTGGCTGATCTTTATGGCGGCTTGGGAGATCTAAAAAAAGGTATTGTAAGGGTTATGCACGATAAAAGTTTTATGGATGACCCTACGCGCATATTCAGGGCTGTCAGATTTTCTACCAGATTAAATTTTAAGATAGAATCACATACAAAAGGCCTGATGAAAGAGGCAGTAGCAGCTGGTTTCTTAGGAGAAGTGAATCGTGGAAGGATCAAGAAAGAGATGGAATTGTTTCTAAAAGAAAAAAATGCGTTAAAATGCCTGGAGACATTTTCCAGATTGATTTAGGGAGGGTAGGATATGGGTGTGAGGACGGACAGGGTGCGAAAGCAGTTAATGAAAGAGCTCTCTATGATATTGCAGGAGGAGCTAAAGGATCCGCGCATAGGCTTTGTCACGATCACAAGGATCGATCTTACTGGCGACCTGAGATATGCAAAGATCTATTTTAGCGTGCTTGGTGATGAATCAAAAAAAGAAGCCAGTCTCGAGGGGATCGAGAGTGCGGCAGGCTATATCCGCAGGCTTATCGGAGAAAAGTTAAAGCTAAAATACGTGCCAGAGCTTTCATTCAGACTCGATAAATCAGCTGAATACAGCCTAGAACTTGAAAAAACATTTGAGAGGTTAAGAGATGAACGCAAAATCGATTAAAAAAATTATAACAAAATTTGACACATTTTTTATTTCAGCCCACATAAATCCTGAAGGCGATTCTGTGGGGAGCCAGATTGCCCTCGCGTCTTTATTGAAGAGGCTAGGGAAAAAGGTCATGATCGTAAACGAAAGCCCTGTACCGCATATATTGCGATTCATGAATGGCGTAGATGGCATTTTAAAAGAATTACCTCGCAATGCTGATTTTCAAGCAGCAGTTATTCTGGATTGTCCGGACATGAGCCGTCTTGGAAAGGTTGCAGAGTGTGTAACAAAGGACAAGGTAGTCATAAACATAGACCATCACATCTCAAACGAGAATTTTGGCCAGCATAACTGGGTGGATGCAAAGACATCGAGCGCGGGCGAGATGGTGTTTGAACTATTTAAAGAATTTAAATTAAAGATAGAATATGATGAGGCTGTAGCTATGTATGTGGCGATTATGACAGATACAGGTTCGTTTAAGTATACCAATACATCTTCAAAGACTCACAGGATAGTAGCGGAACTGATGGATACAGGCGTGGAGCCTTATGATATATATAGCAGGATCTACGAGACGAGCAGTCTTCAGAATACGAGTTTATTAGGTTCTGCGCTTCAGACACTGAAGGTGTCAGAGGATGGAAAGATCGCGTGGCTCTGGGTTACAAAGGAGATGCTCAAGAATACAAAGGCGTCGCTGGAAGGCACAGAAGGCATAATAAATTTTGCGCGTTCCATAGATGGCGTAGAGATCGCGGCATTTTTCAGAGAAACAGGCACAGAAAACAGGATAAAAGTAAGCTTCCGCTCCAAAGGCAAGGCAGATGTAAATAAGCTTGCTTCATTTTTCAATGGCGGCGGTCACGCCACAGCAAGCGGATGTACTGTCTTTGGTAAGATGGAAGAAGTAGAGAAGAAGGTCTTAGACAAGGCACGTAGCTTGCTTTAGTACATATGTGGATAATCGCGGAACTCACTCGGAAGACGCAGAACTACGCTGAAACGAGGTTTTAATCTTCTGTGTAATTCCGCGTCCGTTCCGAGCAAAGCGAGGAACGGCTTCAGCGTATTTCAGCGATATATATGGATGGTATCTTAGTCGTAGACAAACCCAAGGGTATGACGTCGCATGATGTGGTGGATGTTGTAAGGCGAAGATTTGGGATGAGGCGTGTTGGTCATGCAGGTACGCTTGATCCAATGGCTACGGGTGTGCTTGTGATGCTGGTAGGTCGCGCCACAAAGTTGGCAGGTACATTTTTAAGGGATGACAAGGAATATGTCGCCACACTTTTTTTTGGAAGATCTACAGATACGCAGGATAGCACTGGCAAGGTTATCGAAGAAAAAGATGTAAATGGTTTGGACATTGATGCTGTAAAAAAGGCGCTGGAGAGTTTCAAAGGAAACATGGAGCAGATACCGCCAATGGTCTCTGCAAAAAAATATAAAGGCAAGAAATTATATCAGCTCGCGCGTAAAGGCAAGACCGTTCCGAGGAAACCCTGCCCCATAACGATACACGAGATAGAACTTGTGGAATTTAATATGCCTGAGGCTATTTTTCGCGTGAAGTGTTCAAAAGGCACATACGTAAGGACATTGTGCGAAGATATAGGCAGGTCATTAGGTTATCCTGCGCACATGTCAGCGCTTAAAAGGACCAGGTCAGGAAAATTTTCCTTGCAAGAGGCTTGCCCCCTGGACCATATCAATGAAAAAGACATCCAATAAAAAGTTACGAGGAGCGAAGCGACGAGCTAACTTTGTAGCTGCCATAGGCATCTTTGACGGTGTTCATCGTGGCCACCAGAAGATCTTAAAAAAGCTTACTAAAGAAGCATCTCGCAACAACGCTAGCAGTCTTCTTATAACATTTGACCCGCACCCTCGCAATATCCTTAAATCAAAGATCCCGCTTTTGATCTCGTTAAAACACAGACTTACATTGATAAAAGATTTTGGCGTAGATTCTCTTAGAGTTATAAGATTTACAGGAAAGCTCTCGCGACTTTCCGGAGAAGAGTTTATAACTAAAATTTTAATGCGCAGATTTAAAATAGATATTCTTGTCGTGGGAGAAAATTTTAGATTTGGCTACAAGGGTAGAGGTACTGCTGGACTCTTAAAAAGATACGGCTTTAAGGTATTCGAGGTCAAGACCCTTAGATCAAAAGGCCATTCTGTTTCCAGCACAAGGATACGCCAGAAAATTGAAAAAGGAGACTTAAGGAATGCATCGCTTATGTTGGGCAGGCCTGTCACAGTCCTTGGTACTGTGGTAAGAGGCAGACGCGTTGGAAGAAGGCTTGGATTTCCAACGGCAAATATCGATCCGCATCACGAGGCGATTCCGCCGAGCGGAGTTTATAGCGTAGATGCAAAGATCTCCAACAGGATCTACAAAGGTATTTTGAATATTGGCACCAGGCCCACATTTGGTTTACCCCGTACCCGAGCGGAGCGACTGGTACGGGGCAGCAATATAGACCCTACTATCGAACTACATATATTTAATTTTAAAAAAACTATATATGGTAAAGATGTAGAAGTAATATTTAAGAGAAAGATAAGAGATGAAAGAAGGTTCAAATCCGTTGAAGCACTGCGAAAACAGATACAGAGTGATATAATCCTGAGCAAGCGAGCATAGCGAGCGCGTCGAAGGACCCTACATTTAGCATACCGCTAGCCTCATAACCCCATTATATTGTAGAAGTTAAAAAAAGCGAAATTTTACCTTGACATAAAAACGTCACTCGTGTAAACTTTAGTTACTAAGTGGCGTAAAGTGGAGTGAAGTGGAGGGAGTCATGTTTTACGGAGAGTTTGAACATGCGTTGGACAGAAAAGGCAGACTCATAATCCCCTCTAAATTTAGAGACGCGCTCAAGGAGCATTATATTGAGCGCTTTTTTATTACCCGCGGACTCGACAAATGTTTATTTATGTTTGGAGAAGATGAATGGAAAACACAGGAGCAGAAATTTAAATCCATGCCATTTACAAAATCAGAATACAGGCGATTCAATAGGCTGTATTTTTCAGGCGCAAGCGAACTCGTACCTGATAAGCAGGGCAGGATCCTCGTCCCTTCTTATTTAAAAAATTACGCTAATATTAAAAAAGATGTATACATCGTTGGCGTTTCAAACAGGATCGAGATCTGGGCTCGCGATTCATGGAAGGATTATTATTCTGTGTCAAAAGATTCATTTGAGGAAGTAGCTGAGAAATTAATAGACTTGGAATAGGAGGCTACATGTCTCACCGTACTCATCATACTCATGCAAAGTCAAAACAAAATCGCATACGTTCTTTCAATATACCGATCGAATGCATACGAAAGACCCGGTCTCTTAATCTCGACAGTCACTCTTGCAATGTAAGTCGGGAGGTATATAAGATAATAAAAAGCCAAAATGGGAGAAAACTTTTTACATAAGCCGGTCCTCTTGCAGGAGGTCATGCATTTCTTAGATCCTGCAGACGGTGATGTGATCGTAGACGCTACTATAGGCGGGGCAGGTCATGCCAAAGAGATCTTGCGCAGGATAGGTCCCAGCGGTTTATTGATAGGAATAGATAAAGATAAAGAGTCATTAAAAATAGCAGACGAACAGCTTAAATCTTCAGAAGGTTCTTTCAGACTCATGAACGGTAATTTCAAAGACCTCAAGAATATCTTACAGGATTCAAAGACAAGTGAAGTAGATGGAATTTTATTTGATCTGGGCATATCCAGTATCCAGATGGAGTCAGCGGAACGAGGATTCAGCATAAAGAATTCAGGCCCTTTGGATATGAGGATGGATAAGACGCAGCATCTTACAGCGGCTACACTGGTAAATAATTTGAGCGAATTTGAACTTTCGCGCTTGATAAAGCATTTCGGCGAAGAGCGTTTTCATAAGAGGATAGCGGCCTCGATCCTCAGGGCGCGCAGGGAAAAGAAGATAGAGACGACCGCTGAATTAGCGCAGATAATTTCTCGGAGCATGCCTTACGGAAGGCGCAGGGAGCGGATCCATCCAGCCACTCGCACATTCCAGGCGCTTCGAATCAAGGTGAACGAGGAACTTTCTGCCATGGAAGAGGCGCTTAAGGATGCGCCGTCCGTTCTTAAAAAAGGCGGCAGGTTATGCGTGATATCGTTTCATTCGTTGGAGGATAGGATCGCGAAGACTACCCTTAGGGAATTTTCCGCGCAGGATGTCTTTCAGATCCTTACGAAGAAGCCTGTTATGGCAAAAGGTGATGAACTCATGGAAAACCCGCGCGCGCGAAGCGCAAAACTAAGAGCTGCAATAAAATTATGATAAAAAATACCTTTAAAACACACAAAATTATAATAAGTATATTTACTCTGACATTGGTCGCGCTTTTGTATGTCAATCAGCAGGTACTTATATATCAAATGGGTCTGAAGATCAAGGATAATCATCAAGTTTACTCAAAGATTGTTGACCGCAATAGGATATTGGTATATAATGTCCTTAATTTAAAATCACCTGTCAGCCTCGAAGAGAAACTTTTAGCAAAGAAGGTCGAGTTAGGTATGCCCCACAAATGGCAGGTGGTCAAACTTGAGAGTTCCCCAAAGAAGTTTGTTCGCAAGACGGTAGTGAAAAAAGGTCTCTTTGCCAATCTGTTTGCAGTGAGTCGGGAAGCTGAGGCCAGCCCGAACGTGTTCTAAATAAGGTATTGTTGTGCACAAGCTAATTACCCCCCGAATTAGGAAGCTTCTTTATTGTTTACTGGTTTTGTTTGTGCTTTTGGGCGCCAGACTCTTCTGCGTCCAGCTTGGCGCTGCAAAACCATTATCAAAAATAGCCTCGAGTCAATATAAGACCTTTTCCTGTATCCTTCCCAAGCGCGGCATAATCTATGACCGCAATCTAAAAGAACTGGCCGGTTCCATTAATCTCAATTCTATATTTATAGATCCGCTCATGGTAGAAGATAAAGGATCTGCAGCCGCGGATCTTGCCGAGGCCCTGGATATTGATGCGGATAAATTACTCAATAAACTCAATAACCAGAAACGCTTCGTATGGGCGGCCCGCAAGGTTTCTCCAGATGAAGAGATGGCTGTGAGGCGGCTATCTATTAAAGGAGTGGGTTTTGTAAAAGAACCCCAGAGGGTTTATCCCAATGCTAGTCTTGCTAGCCACATAATAGGATTTGTCGGAGTGGATGACGATGGCCTTGAGGGTATTGAGTTAAAATTCGATAAATTTCTCAAAGGCACAGTGGGATGGAGATATAGCATAAGGGACGCGAAGAAACGCGAGGTGCCGGGCTATGAATATAGAGAGATCCCGCCTGCTGATGGAAATGATGTAGTGTTGACCATCGACAGCATAGTGCAGGCATTTGCAGAAAGAGAACTGGACAATGCCTTTAAGGAGCGCAATGCGCAGGGCGCTATGATCGTAGTGATGGACCCTTATACAGGTGATATATTGGCGCTTGCCAACAGACCCACCTATGACCCGAATAAGATCCAGGAATATCCTGTTGAGGCAAGGAGGAATCGCGCGATATGTGATTTTTTTGAGCCAGGTTCAAGTTTTAAAATAGTGACTGCGAGCGCTGTGCTGGCAGAAGGCGTAGTCAAACCAGAGGATGAGTTTTTTTGCGAGAACGGAGAGTTCAAATGGTCCAGGCATATCTATCATGACCACAAACCGCATGGCTGGCTCGCCTTTAAGGATGTGATTAAATATTCTTCAAATATAGGCACCATGAAATCAGCGATCAAGCTAGAAGATAAGAGATTATACAGGTATATCAAGCGTTTTGGTTTTGGAAAAAAAACAGGCATAGACCTCCCGGGCGAAGTGGAGGGGATAATAAGACATCCCAGGCAGTGGTCAAAGCTTTCGCTCTGCAGTATCTCTATGGGCCAGGAATTAACAGTAAGTGCGCTTCAGCTTGCGTGCGCGATATCCACTCTGGCAAATGGCGGCTATTATGTGAAACCAAGGATTGTCAGTAGAGTGCAGGATAAGGCTGGAGGCGCGATTGAGAAGTTCGAACCAAAAAAGATGCACAGGGTTATTTCTGAAAAGACCGCGTCTGAGCTAAGAGAGATATTAAGAGGCGTTGTAGAGGATGGCACAGGCAGGCGCGCCGAGGTGGATGGATATTTTCCCGCGGGCAAGACAGGAACCGCGCAAAAGATAGAGCCAGACGGCACTTATTCACACAGAAAATTCACGGCATCATTCATAGGTTTTTTGCCTTTTGATAAACCCCGCTTTGCCCTGGTGGTTATAATGGACGAGCCCAGGCCAGCTTACTACGGCGGCACTGTGTGCGCCCCTGTGTTTCAAAAAGTAGCAGGCGAGTTGATGCGCTACTATAAGATCAAACCCCTTCTCCCGTCTTCGTAGGCCAGGTTTAAACCTGGCCTACGAAGACGGGAGAAGGCAAAAGAAGGGGTAATGGTTCCGAGATGAGACTTAAGAAGATCATAGACAGTCTGAGTGATGTTAAAAAAATCGAGGGCAAGGTCTCTCTGGAAGTGAAGGGCATTGCTTGTAATTCAAAAGAAGTAAGAGAGGGTTATATCTTTATAGCCTTTCAAGGCGCGCGTTTTAAAGGCACAGACTTTATAGATGAGGCCATAGATAGAGGCGCCTGCGCAGTGATACTGGAAAAGGGCAATACCTCTATATTTAGAAGGGGATGTACCTTTATATATACAGGAAATGCAAGGCATAGCCTGTCTGAGGCTGCCAAAGCCTTTTATGGAGACATCTCCAGCAAGATGCGGCTTATTGGCATTACTGGCACAAATGGCAAGACCACAGTCACATATTTAGTAGAAAGTCTATTCAATGCAATATCTCAAAAGACAGGCGTGATCGGTACAATAAACTACAGGTTTGGAGATCGCCTTATACCAGCATTCAATACAACCCCTGGCGTCTTAAGCCTTTATTCTCTTTTAGCTGAGATGCGTAAGGATAAAGTAAGAAATTGCATACTCGAGGTCTCTTCGCATTCTCTGGACCAGGGCCGCGTGGACACATTGAATTTTGACATAGCAGTATTTACGAATCTGACTTCCGAGCACATGGATTATCATAAAAGAATGAAGAACTATCTTGCCTCAAAGACGAAGCTATTTACAAAGATAAAAACAGGAGGCCATGCGATCATAAATATGGACGATCCGCATGCAGATAAATTTATAGAGGTGGTTAAAAAAGAAGGCAAGGCCAGAATAATAACATACGGTATTGAAAATCCAGCAGATGTACGGCCAGGTGACATAGATATAAAATCTCCTCTTATTGGCCGGCACAATGTATATAATATCCTGGCCAGCGCATCGTGTGGTATTGCCATGGGTATGAGTCGCGAGAAAATCGCGCAGGCAATAGAAAGCATCAGGTCTTTACCTGGCAGGCTCGAGAAAATCGATTGCGGCCAGGATTTTTCAGTGTTTGTGGATTACGCGCATACAGAAAATGGCATTGAGAATGCGTTAAAGGCCCTAAAGGAATTAAGGCCAGATAGACTCATTACTGTGTTTGGCTGTGGCGGTGACAGGGACCGGTCTAAAAGGTCTGAGATAGGCAGGGTATCTTCTGAGCTTTCTGACAAGATATTTATTACAAGCGATAATCCAAGAAGCGAGGAGCCCCTGGAGATCATAAAGGATATAATCAAGGGTGTTCCTGCCCGGAAAAAAAATTACATCATTGAAAAAGATAGGGCCAGGGCGATTGAGCTGGCTTTGAAAGATGCAAAGAGCAAGGACATTGTACTTGTGGCAGGCAAAGGTCACGAGACATATCAGATATTTAAGGACATTACCATTCCCTTTGATGACAGGGAAGTGGTGAAGAGGATATTAAGCGATAAAAATCCAAAATCCAAATACTACCAAATCCCAAATAAATCCAAAATCCCAAATCCCAAAACATGTTTGGGATTTTGAAATTGGGATTTATTTGGTAGTATTGGTAGTATTGGTATTATTGGTAGTATTGGGATTTCATTGAACACGCTATAACCAAGGAGGATATATGTTTACAGTCAAAGATGCCTTGATGTCTACAAAGGGAAGACTCCTCTCAGGAAACCAGAGCGATATACTCATGGGTATATCCACAGACACCCGCCGCATAAAAGGCGGAGAGCTCTTCCTGGCTATTAAAGGCCAGAGGTTTGACGGGCATAATTTTCTATTGGACGCGGTCTCAAGGGGCGCGGGCGGCGTGCTTGTGCAGGATGGCTGTATTGTGAATGCCAAATTTAAATTGCCTGAGACCTCGTTTATCTCAGTACCTGATAGCATAAAGGCGCTTGGCGACATAGCGCATTTCCACAGGTCGAGATTCAAGATACCTGTTATAGGCATTACTGGCTCTAATGGAAAGACCACCACAAAGGAAATGACAGCCGCCATACTCAATAAAAAACTCAACGTGCTTAAAAATTTCGGGACAGAGAATAATCATATCGGGGTGCCTCTTACGCTTATGCGACTTAAACCCGAGCACAAAATAGCTGTCCTGGAGATGGGGACGAACCATCTTGGCGAAGTAAAGCGACTTTCAGAGATAGCCAGGCCCAGCGTAGCGCTCATTACCAATATAGGCCCATCGCATCTTGAGTATCTGAAGGATATGGATACAGTCTTGAAGGCCAAGATAGAGATATTGGAATCTTTAGATAAAGATGCAAAGGTCATCGTAAATGCCGACGACGAATCCTTGAAAAAGATAAAGATAAAACAGAAACTCGTAAAGTTCGGTCTTGATAAAAAGGCGGATTTTGTCGCAGATAAGGTAAATGTCGAGCCCGACGGTATTAGTTTTAGGCTGAACGGAAAATGGAAGATAGAGATGAGCGTGGCGGGCCGTCACAGTGTTTACAATGCCCTTGCAGCAATAGCAGCCAGTTGGGATTTTGGCCTTTCGATCGAGGAGATCATAGAGGCATTGCGAGAGTTCAGGGGGCCGAGTATGAGGATGGAGGTCAAGAGGTTTGGCGACATAAAGATAATAAACGATTCCTATAATTCCAACCCCCTTTCAATGAGGCCGGCAATAGAGGCATTAAAGGATATGACCACCAAGGGCAGAAAGATACTTGTGACAGGAGACATGCTTGAATTAGGGAATCTGTCTGGCAGGTTTCATCATCTGGTTGGCAGGCAGGCTGCTGAGTCAGGCATTGATCTGATAGTCGCTGTAGGTAAGCTCGCTGAGCATGTGGCCAGGGGCGCTCAGGAGGCAGGGATGAGCCAGAAAAAGATAAAGATGTTTAATCTCACTAAAGACGCGCGCGAGACCATGACGAATTTAGTTAAAAAAGGTGATGTAGTTTTGATCAAGGGTTCACGCGCAATGAAGATGGAGGAGATAGTGCAGGGTTTGGAGACTTTATTTTTAACGGGCCAACGGGCCAACGGGTAACGGGCCAACGAAAATGTTATATTATTTATTATATTCCTTAAAAGAGCATTTTTCCGTTTTCAATGTCTTCAGGTACATCACATTCAGGGCTGCGCTTGCCAGTGTCACCGCGTTTTTAATTACGATTATATTCGCGCCGCCTATCATCAGGAAATTACAGGCCCTTAAGATCGGGGAGATAGTAAGAAAAAAGGAATGCCCGGATCTTTACAACCTGCACAAGGATAAACAGGGCACTCCTACCATGGGCGGGATTTTGATTTTACTGGGAATAGGGCTATCCACGATTTTATGGGCTGATGTTAAAAATAGTTTTGTGCTTTTGGCCCTTATGGTGACTGGCTGGCTGGGCGGCATAGGATTTTTAGATGATTATAAGAAACTCAAGCCTTCTAGTAGGCCAGGTTTAAACCTGGCCTACAGAGGCTCCGTCCCCATTAAGAGAGGCCTGACTAAAAGGACAAAGCTTTTTGCCCAGATCCTGGCAGGATTTATTGTAGGGCTTTTTCTATATGTGAATCCAAAGACTACTACCATGCTTGAGATGCCATTTTTCAAGGCATTGACAATAGACCTGGGGATTTTTTATATACCGTTTGTGATATTAGTTATTACTTCTGCTTCGAACGCAGTAAATCTTACTGATGGACTGGACGGACTGGCAATAGGGTGCATTGCCTTGACTGCAGTGGCGTACGCTGGTATGAGTTACGTGACAGGCCACATTGATTTTGCAAATTACCTGGGAATTTACTATCTTCCAGAGGCAGGCGAGCTTACTGTGTTTTGCGCTGCTATATTAGGGGCGGGCCTGGGATTCTTGTGGTACAATTCTCACCCAGCGTCGATATTCATGGGCGATACAGGCGCGCTTGCGCTTGGCGGCGCCATTGGGACAGTCGCTGTTTTTGTAAAGAAAGAGATGCTCCTGCTTTTGGTGGGAGGCATATTTGTCATAGAGGCGCTTTCAGTGCTACTGCAGATAATCTCGTTCAGGTCTACTGGCAAGAGGATATTTAAGATAGCGCCCTTACATCATCATTTTGAGATGTGTGGCTGGGCTGAGTCAAAGGTAACCGTGAGGTTCTGGATAATCGCGATTATCCTAGTCCTTTTGAGTTTTGCAACATTAAAACTAAGATAACTTTACATTTAAAGCAAGACCTTAAATGTAAAGTTAAGCGGGGAGTGGATGCGTAGAGTAGTTGTGGTTGGACTTGGAAGGAGTGGGATAGAGGCTGCTAGGCTCTTGGCAGGTCGAGGTGATGTTGTATTTATCACAGAGATAAAAGATACTCCTTCTGCAAGGGCTACTGCAGGAGAACTTATCAAGGAGGGCATTGTCAAGCAAGGCAATATTGAACTAGGTCGTCACACTGAGCAATTTATGAAAGATAGAGATCTCATAGTGGTTAGTCCTGGCGTAAAGTTGGTTGAGCATAAAGCTATACCTATAATAAGCGAGCTGGAACTAGCCTATTCAATGTGCCCTGTCCCTATCATTGCTGTAACAGGCACAAGTGGAAAGACTACTGTTACAACACTCATAGGCCAGATGCTTGCCTCATCAGGCAGGGATGCGATTGTGTGCGGGAACATTGGTAATCCCTTAAGCGGCGAGATAAAGAGAATAAAAAAGGATTCTATTGTTGTGGTCGAGGTCAGTTCTTTTCAGCTAGAAAGGATAAAGAATTTCAGGCCAAAGACAAGCGTGATTTTAAATATATCCGAGAATCATCTCGACAGGCACAAGGACATGGAAGAGTATGTTTCAGCAAAACTAAAGATATTTTCGAATCAGGACGGGACAGATGTCCTATTTTTAAATGCAAGGGATAAATTATTGAAGAAGATTTCTAGTCAGCCCAAGTGCCGGGTGGAGTTTTTTGACGAATACAAGGATTTTAGAAAAAGACATAATATAGAGAATGAGAATTTTCTAGCAGCCATGTCTGTGGCATCCTTAGAAGGTGTTAGTGAAGATGTCATGCTAAGGGTCATCTCGGAATTTAAAGGTATAGAGCACAGGCTGGAGTATGTATCTACGATCAATGGCGTAGATTTTATCAATGATTCAAAGGCCACTACTGTTTCGAGCGTAGAATGGGCATTAAAGTCTCTCAATGAGAGGATCGTCCTGATCATGGGGGGCAGGTATAAAGGAGGAGATTTCAGCAGGTTAAAAGACTTCGTGAATAAAAAGGTAAATTATATTATTGCCATAGGAGAGGCAAGACCGCAGATTAAAAAAGGCCTTGCTGGGACAAAGGAAATTCTCGAAGAAGAGGATTTAGAGAAAGCAGTCCGCACTGCATTCGAAAAGGCGGACAAGGGGGATAAGATCCTGCTTTCTCCTGGGTGCTCGAGTTTTGATATGTTTAAAAACTATGAGGATCGCGGCAGGGTTTTTAAAGAGCTTTGTCTAAAATTATGAAAAAAGAAGCCAATACCCTTTTAATAATAGCAACGATTCTTATATGCGCTGGCATTGTCATGGTCTATTCCTCGTCGAGCTACCACGCGTACGAGAAGTTTTATGACAGCGCCTATTATTTAAAGAAGCATATATTCCATTTTATAGTGGGACTAGTGCTCGCAGGGATCGCGCTCAAGTTTGATTATAGGAAATTGAGAAAATATGCAAGGCCTTTGCTTGGCGCGTCTATAGCGATCCTTGTGCTTGTGCTTTTGCCTGGTATCGGCCATGAGGCAGGCGGCGCAAGAAGATGGATCAGGTTCGGGTTTTTAGGATTCCAGCCATCTGAGCTTGCAGGACTTTGTTTGATTATTTATTTGGCTGATGCCCTGGATAGAAAGCAGGAGCGTATCAGGAGTTTTTATTATGGTTTAATGCCGTTACTAATGGCATCAGGGCTATTGGTTTTTTTAGTGCTGTTACAACCTGATCTGGGAAGCGCAGTCGCGCTTTTAATAGTAGCCATCCTCATGCTCTTTGTAGGAGGCATGAACATAATCCAGATCATACCGTTTGCCATTAGCGCGGTGCCGATATTTTATTTTTTGATATGGAGAGTCCCTTATAGATTAAAGCGTATAGTGGGTTATCTTGACCCGTGGAGCAGGGCAGAGGATGCCGGGTTCCAGATAGTGCAATCTTTTTTAGCGCTTGGTTCAGGCGGTATTTTTGGCTTGGGGCTGGGGTGTTCGAGGCAAAAACTCTTTTATCTTCCACAGGCGCATACAGATTTTATATTTTCCATAATAGGGGAGGAGTTGGGCCTCATAGGTACGCTTGGCATAGTGTTTCTTTTTGGTCTACTTGTCTGGCAGGGTATGCAGATCGCTATAAAGGCGAGTGATCTATTTTCAAAATTTCTCGCAATGGGCATTACAATGAATATAGGGTTAAAGGCGATCATAAATATAGCGGTTTCAACAGGCGCCATACCCACAAAGGGTTTGCCTTTGCCATTTATCAGTTACGGAGGCACCGCGCTTATCTTTAACATGGTAGGAGTAGCACTCTTACTAAGCATCGCCAACAAGTAACTTTACACTTGAGCAAGGCCCCTCCTCCGTAGGCCAGGTTTAAACCTGGCCTACGGAGGAGGGGTAAAGTAGGTCAGGCTTATGAGAATAATGATTGTTGCGGGAGGGACTGGCGGGCATTTATTTCCAGCTATCAGGCTGGGCGAGGAGCTCCTCTTGCGCGGCTATAATGAGGTGAGCTTTGTAACATCGTCTCGTAAGCGCGACAAAGAGATCTTGAAAAAGGAGTGCGCGACACTGCCTATAATTCCGCTTCAGTCAAAAACTCCTTGGGCTATTTTAAATTTTATAATCCGCCTTTTTGCTGGCACCATAAAGGCATTATTTTTACTTTTGCGCTTAAGGCCAGGGGTAGTAGTGGGTTTTGGCGGATATGTGACAGGGCCAATAGTTTTGCTGTCAGCATTGCTTGGGAAAAAGACCATTATACACGAGCAGAATGTCTATCCTGGAAAGGCAAATAGGATGTTAGCTGGTTTTGTTGATAAGATCGCTGTGAGCTTTCCAGAGACCCTGAATTATTTAAAGAGATTCGAATCAAAGATCATTATTTCAGGAAATCTTCTTCGGCAAGAGTTAAAAAAAAATCAGCCCACGAAGAACAGCTTTACAATACTTGCAATGGGTGGCAGTCAGGGCGCCCATGCATTGAATAGACTTATACCAGAGGCAATTGCCTTAGTGGATGAGAAAAAAAAGCCTTTACTGGAAATGATCCATATCACAGGGTACAAGGACGAGGAAAGAGTAAGGCGCCTGTATACCGATAAAGGGATAAACAATAAAGTCTTTTCTTTTACAGAAGATATTGCCAGGCTTTATAGTGAATGTGATTTTGTGATCGGCCGTTCAGGCGCCATGACTGTATCAGAATTATCATATCTTGGTAAGCCATCAATATTGATACCGTATCCGCATGGAAATGGTCACCAGCGGCTCAATGCAAAGGTCTTGGGGGACAAGGGCGATGCCATTTTGCTTGAAGAAGAAGGGCTTAGGCCTGAACATTTGCGTGACGCGATAATGAAATTTATGAATAAAGATACGCTTAAGGAAATGTCTGCGAGAGCAAAAAGCAGTAGTGCTGTAGATGCGTGCGATACGTTGATCAAGGCGGTGATTGAATGAAGGAAAAGCTTCATTTTGTAGGAATAGGCGGCGCTGGCATGAGCGGGCTTGCAGAAGTTTTTCATTCTCAGGGTTATAGCGTGCAGGGCTCTGATATAAAAAAGA
Organism: Candidatus Gorgyraea atricola; assembly: GCA_030765235.1. NCBI lineage: Bacteria > Pseudomonadati > Candidatus Omnitrophota > Candidatus Gorgyraea > Candidatus Gorgyraea atricola. The sequence continues at coordinate 100,472 of JAVCCW010000028.1, forward strand.
CAAGGGTTACAGACAGACTTCAGGCCAGAGGCATACGAGTTATAGAAGGCCATTCTGCTGAAAATGTAAATGGCGCGACCAAGGTTATTTATTCTTCATGCATAACAGATGCTAATGCCGAGATCCAGGAGGCGAGGCGCAGAAATATCCCTATAGTACGTCGCATAGAGGCCGTGAATATTATTGCGCAGGCCAAGGATCTAATAGCAATTTCAGGCGCGCATGGAAAGACCACTACGACTTCTCTTGTAGCGTATCTTTTGATTTCAGCAGGACTGGATCCCACAGTATTTATAGGCGCTGATGTGGGTTTTCTTGATGGCAATGCCCGCTGCGGCCAGGGCAAGATGGTTATTACAGAGGCAGATGAATCAGATGGCTCATTTCTTTTGCTTAAGCCATTTTATAGCGTGAGTACCAATATTGACAAAGAGCATATGGATTATTATTCCTCAATGAATGAGGTGTTGGCCTCATACAAAAGGTTTATAGAAAATACAGAGGATCAAGGCTGCGCCTTTATTTGCATCGATGATGATAATTTAAGAAAGATCGCCAGGGAGAGTTCTAAGAGAATAGTTCGATACGGTTTTTCTAAGGATGCTGATATAGTCGCAGAAGAAGTGGAACTTTTGGGCCTGGAAGGCTCCAGATTTGATTTTATATTTAAGGGTAAGAAGCTTGGTAAAATGGAGATACCTTTAATAGGCAGGCATAATGTCCTGAACTGTATTGCGGCAATTGGCGTTGCAATGGAGCTGGGCGTGGATTTTTCTTTTATAAAAGACTCGATCAAGGCATTTAAGGGCGCTGAGAGAAGATTTATAGTAACGCGTCTCGATTCAGATGTCCTTGTGGTAGATGACTATGCCCATCATCCCACAGAGATAAAGGCTACATTAAAGGTGCTTGAGGATTCTGGCAAACGGATCGTGGCCGTGTTTCAACCACATAGATATTCCAGGACAAAATATCTCAAGGAACAGTTCGGTGAGTGTTTTGATCTGGCGGATCATTTGGTGATTACAGATATATATTCAGCGCACGAGGCGCCCATAGAGGGTGTAAGCGCGCTAGACCTGTGCGAGAGCGCAAAAAGGCACGGCCATAAGAATGTATACTTTATCGAGAAGCAAAATGTACTGAAGCATCTTATGGACGTCGTGAAGCCTGGGGACGCAATATTTGTCCTTGGTGCGGGTGATATAGACGAGCTACCTGAAAAAATCATCCGTAACTTTACACTTTTGTGACACACAGTAGTAGCCCAGGTTTAAACCTGGGCTACTACTCCGGGATTGCGGAGGTGAGGTAGGTATTATGTTAAAACGTAATTATAAGAGATTACTTTCGCAACACACTAGCCTTAGGATAGGCGGGCCTGCGTTTTGTTGGCTAGAGCCAGGGAATTTTGACGAAGTCCTGGAGGTTATTTCGCTGGCAAACTTAGACAATAGGTCTTTGACTGTGGTTGGGAATGGTACAAATCTCCTGGTGCACGATAAAGGCTTTGACGGCTTGATCATGAATCTCGGCAGGGAATTTGATTCGATAGAGCAAGAGACTGGCGAGATAGTGAGCGTCGGCGCGGCAGCGCCTCTTGCGCAGGTAGTAAATAGATGCGCTGAGTTTGGACTTAGGGGGTGTGAATTCCTCTCAGGCATTCCTGGTTCTTTTGGGGGGAGCGTATTTATGAATGCAGGGGTGCGTGACGTAGGAGATGCAGGGGTATATAGAGAGATAAAGGATATAATAGTGGATGTGGATGTCGTGGACTTAAAAGATAAGACGCGAAAAAATATGAAGCCTGACGAAATAAATTTTGGATATCGCTCGTGCGGTCTTGACGGGAAATGTATTTTAGGCGCCAGGATCAGATTGGAAAAAGATACGACAAGAGCGGTCAATAGCCGCATAGATTCTTTTATGAAAGCCAGGCAATGGATTCAAGAACTGAGTTTCCCGTCAGCAGGAAGTGTGTTTAAAAATCCAGATGCTTCGACCCCTGCAGGAAGATTAATAGACGAGTGCGGATTAAAAGGCGCCCAGGCAGGCGGCGCAGAGATCTCAAGGGTACATGCGAATTTCATAGTAAACACTGGCAATGCAATGGCAAAGGATGTGCTGGAATTAATAAGATTAGCAAAGGGATCTGTTAAAGATAAGTTTGGCATAGAGCTGGAGTTGGAGTTAAAGATAATATGAAAAAGCGCGTTGGCGTCTTAATGGGCGGACCTTCTTCTGAACACGATATATCAATAAAATCAGGAAAAGCAGTCTGCAAGGCATTGCTCAATGAAGGCATGGATGCTGTACCTATAGAGTTGGTAGAACTAGGCCAGGCTCAGGCCATGAACGGTTACAGGGAAGAGGCGAGGCGTCTGATCCAATCGTATAATATAGAGATTGCTTTTATAGCGCTTCATGGAGGATTTGGCGAAGATGGTGCCATACAAGAGCTTCTCGAAGAGATGCATATACCTTATACAGGGAGTAAGGTTAGTGCGTCAAAGCTGGGCATAGATAAGATCGGCTCGAGAAATATTTTTAAGAGGCATAATATACCTATGCCGCGCTATGCAGCAATAAATAAGGCCGTCCTTGACAAAGCACTAGACCCAAGGGTATATTTTAAAGAACTAGGCACGCCTCTTGTTATAAAGCCTTCACATGAAGGCTCCAGCATCGGGCTTACTATAGTGGATTCAGAAAAGGATTTTCGTAGAGCTCTTGAAGATGCATTTAAATATAGTGAAGACGTGCTGATAGAAGAATACGTGCGAGGTCGCGAGATCACTGTAGGTATATTTGACGAGAGGCCGTTGCCTGTAGTCGAGATAGTGCCAAAGAAGAGATTTTTTGATTTTGAGGCAAAATATAAAAAAGGACTTACTGAATACAGGGTGCCTGCGGAAATAGAAAAACGCAAATACGCAGAGTCTCAGAAAATAGCACTCATGGCGCACAAGGCCCTGGCTGCGCGTTTTTTTTCCAGGGTCGATATGATATTGAGTGAAAAGGGCGTACCTGTGGTGTTAGAGCTTAATACAATACCAGGCCTTACTGAGATGAGCCTGCTTCCAAAGGCAGCGCGCTCATCTGGTATTGATTTCCAAAAACTGGTATTAAAAATTACGGAGTCCGCATTATGGTAAAGCTAAAAAAACAAAAACCACGTTTCAGAAAGAAAAGATTTACATTTTCACCTCGTCCCAAAAATCGCTTTATCCTCATCCTTAAATTCTTGATTGCAGTAGCGATTGTGGGCGCGGTCGGTTTTGGGTTTGTCAGGCTCAAAGACATGTTTGGCCAGACCAGTCAGTTTACAGTAAAGGGTATCGAGGTAAAGCTATATGATGAAAACGGCTATCTGCGAGACCTTTCACTGACGAACATCTCCAATGAAGACATCGTAGGCGCTAACATATTTTTTATGGATCTAAAAGATCTGAAGCAGAAGATAGAGGCTGCCCATCCAGAGTTTAAAGATATTGCGATCAGGAGACTTTTACCTAATAAATTGATCGTAAAGGCGAATCTGCGAAAACCGATCGCGCAGATCCGCTCAGACAGGTATTATTTTGTCGACGAGGAAGGGATCCTGCTGCCGGATGTAAAGAATTTTCCAGATCCAGGGCTCCCCATAATCGGGGGCGTGGGCATGAATCTTGCCAAGGCGCAGGCCGCTAAGTTCAGTGACTTTGAAAAGGAGAAGATAGATAAGGCCATTGGTCTTATAGGCGAGATACATGGTGTCGAAGGTCTGGCAGCGTACAGGCTGAAGGTAGTAGATATAGCTGATCCAGGCAATCTCTCATTTTTCTTTGATGATGTTAATATTGAGATAAAGATAGGCAATGAGGATTTTCGTAATAGACTCGATGTGCTTGTGACAGTGCTCGAGCAGATCAGCATGGATATGGATAAGTTTAAATATGTTGACCTGCGTTTCGAAGATCCAATAGTGGGCCCGAGGTAAAATATGTACAAGGATCCTGTTTGCGGATTAGATATAGGCGCTTCGTCGATCAGGGCGCTAATACTAGAGCCGAGACCCTCAGATGGCAAGGAGAAGATACTGGGATCTGCAGAAACCCCTACAAAGGGTTTTTCAAAAGGCGTGGTCTCAAATCTTGGGCTACTCTCTGATATAATAGAAGAGACCATCTCAAAGGCAGAGGCTACTGCGCATTGCAGGATCAGAAAAGTCATTACCAACATCTCCGGCGTGCACATAAGGACATTTAAAAGTCGCGGCTCTGTCCATATCTCAGATAGGCCGAGCGAGATCACTGAAAAGGATTTAGCCAGATGCATTGAATCAGCAAGGCTCATAGCAATGTCGCTTGATAGAGAAGTGATACATCTCATACCAGAGCGATTTTATATCGATGATAAAATGGAGATCACCGAGCCTGTAGGACTTTTTGGTTCAAAGCTGGATGTCGACTTGAATATCGTTACATCCCTTGTCAGTATATTGCAGAATATTACAAAGGCAATTAATATGGGAGGCTATGAGGTGGAGGATATAATTACCTCAGGCGCAGCTACCAGCCTGGCGATATTTGGTGATAAAGAATTACAGGAAGGCGCGGTGATCATTGATGTGGGAAAGGATCATACAGAGGCGTCTTTATTCAGTGACAAAAAATTAAGAGATTGTTTTTATTTTCCATTTGGCAGCAATGACCTTACGATGGTCTTGCAGGATAGATTCAGGATGATGTTTGAGGATGCGGAGAAACTGAGAATAAAATGCGGCATTATTACTAAATCGGGCCCTGGCTACGAAGATGCTCAGTCTGATCAAAATAGATCGGGGGGAAACTGGGTAGATTCTGATTCATTATCTGCTGGGGCCCGTCTTTCAAGGCGCGAGGTGTCGAATCTTCTTTTTCCTAAAGTAGAAGAGATCATGCAGGAGGTCTATAAAAAGATAGAACCATTCGCAAGACAGAGAAAAAAGGTACCTTATATACGTGTTGTGGGTGGGCCGTCAAAGATGGATGGATTCATAGAGGCTGTAGAAGAGGTTTTTAACATGCCTATGGAGATGGCCAGGATCTACAATACGAGCGAAATGCAGGATACTACTTTTGCGTGTGCCCTTGGACTGGCTAGATTCGGCGCATCCAAGAGGCTGGAGAAAAAATCCAGCGCTATTTCAAATAATTCTAATTTCGCAGGTAAGATAATATCTAAAATACAATCGCTGTTGTCGGAATATTTTTAACCAAGGAGCGCATATGATAGGTATAATCGGTGCGGGTAATATTGGAAGCGCAATAGCATTGCGCATGGATCAAAAGATTCTTATAAGTGATGCGGCCAGGGCCAGGCTGCGCGCCTTAAAGCGCCGCAGGCGCATTCTGACGAGCGCGAGCAATATTGATGTGGCCAGGCGGTCAAATATTATTATCCTTGCTGTGAAGCCACAGCGCATAAAAAGTGTGTTGAATGAGATAAGACCGCATGTAAAGGGAAAATTAGTCATCTCAATAGCTGCTGGCATAGGAACAAAACTCATAGAAAAGATCCTGAAGACTGCCAGGGTCGTCAGGGTCATGCCTAACATGCCTTTAGTAGCAGGAAAAGGCATGTCTGCGATCGCGACTGGCAGGACCGCGAGCAAGAAAGACCTTAGCACAGTCCGCAAGGTCTTTTCAAGATTCGGCGAGGTCGTTACTGTCAAGGAATCCTCCATGGACGCAGTTACTGCTGTAAGCGGTAGCGGCCCAGCGTATTATTTCCTATTCACAGACTTGTTGGAAAAGGCCGCGTGCGCGTGCGGCCTAAAGAAAGACATCGCCAGGCAGCTGGCAAAGGCCACCTTCATGGGAGCAGCAGCATGCGCCAGCGCCACTAACACATCCATGCAGGACTTTGTAAAAAAGGTAGCCTCAAAAGGCGGTACAACAGAAGCAGCACTCAAAATATTTAAGCAAAAGGGCTTGGATCGTATTATAAAGCAAGCAGTCAAAGCAGCGACCACCAGGTCCCATCAGCTATCAAGATAAGCAATCTGTAGGCCAGGTTTAAACCTGGCCTACAGATTACAGATTACTGGGAGGAAGGACATGAAAATAGGCATTATAGGTGGCAGCGGACTATATCAGATAGATGGATTAAAGAATAAAAAAGAGATCAAGGTAAAAACGCCTTTTGGAGAGCCGTCTGACAGCTATATTGTTGGCACTCTGGACGGGGCAGAGGTTGCGTTTTTGCCAAGGCATGGCAGGGGTCACAGAATATTGCCTACAGAATTAAACTACAGGGCAAACATATACGGCATGAAAAAGCTCGGCGTTGAGCAGATCATATCGATTTCAGCAGTCGGCAGCTTCAAAGAGGAGCTAAAGCCGCTGGACATCGTGCTCCCAGATCAATTCGTTGACAGGACCAATCAGGCGCGCAAGACAACGTTCTTTGGTTCAGGCATAGCCGCTCACATAAGCTTTGCAGAGCCGGTCTGCGTAGATTTAAAGAAAACGATCTTCAATGCAGGCAAGGCCCTGGACCTCTCCCTACATAATAAAGGTACATACCTTAATATGGAGGGCCCAGCGTTCTCCACAAAGGCAGAATCGCACCTTTATAAAGCCTGGGGCATGGACATAATCGGCATGACAAATATGCCTGAGGCAAGGCTTAGCCGCGAGGCAGAGATATGTTATGCAACAGTCGCCTTTGTCACTGACTATGACTGCTGGCACGATGAGATAGTCACCATTGACATGGTGATAGCGAATCTCACCAAGAACGTCGAGACAGCAAAGAAGCTGATAAAGAAAGTCGTGCCCGAGCTTGCGAAAACAAAAAGAGATTGTGCTTGCAAAAACGCTCTGAAGTACGCTATTATAACTGACAAAAAACTAATCCCAGACCGCGCAAAAAAGGACCTGGACATAATAATCGGAAAGTACATATAATCATGGATTACAAAAAGACGCTAAATCTACCAAAGACTGATTTTCCAATGAGGGGGAGCCTGCCTCAGAAAGAGCCGATCATTCTTGCGGAATGGGAGAAGCAGGACATATACGCAAAGATAATCAAAAAGCGAAAGTCCGCGCCAAAGTACATACTGCACGACGGCCCGCCATACGCGAATGGCAATATCCATATAGGCCATGCCCTGAATAAGACCCTGAAAGATATTGTTATAAAATACAAGACAATGCGTGGTTTCCGAGCGCCCTATGTCCCTGGCTGGGATTGTCACGGCATGCCTATTGAGCACCAGCTATTTAAGGAACTAAATAAGACAAAGCACGACGTGGACCAGGTAGAGTTCAGGAAGATGGCGCATAAATTCGCGATGAAGTTCGTGGGTCTACAGAAAGAAGAATTCAAACGCCTCGGCATATTCGGGGACTGGGATAATCCGTACCTTACCTTAAAACCTGAGTATGAAAAGGAAGTAGCAGCCAGCTTCAACAAGCTCGCAAAAGATGGCTATGTCTATCGCGGCCTTAAGCCGATCAACTGGTGTGCCAGATGCGAGACCGCTCTTGCAGAAGCAGAGGTGGAATATGAGAATCATCTGTCGCCGTCTATTTATGTTAAGTTTGCGGTGAAGGGACAAGGGTTTTTGGTTTGGACTACTACTCCGTGGACGCTGCTTTCCAATGTTGCTGTTGCCGTGCATCCTGATCTCGATTACGTAGAATTTAAAACTGACAAAGATGAAGTTCTGATTTTCGCAAAAGATCTTCTTGATACTGTTAAAGAAAAGACAGGCCTAAAGGGAGACATAGTAAAAACCTTTAAAGGTAAAACACTTGAAGGCCTTGTTACAAAGCACCCGTTTTTAAATCGCGATTCAAAAGTCGTTCTGGCAGAATTTGTCTCAAACGAGGATGGTACAGGTTGCGTGCACATAGCGCCTGGCCATGGCCAGGATGATTATAACGTGGGCCTAAAATATGATCTCCCGGTTATCATGCCTATCGACGATAAAGGAAGATTTGTAAAGCTAAAGGATTACGAGATACCTGATTCTATAATAGGCAAGAATGTCTTTGACGCGAACGAAATCGTTCTTAAGATACTCAGCGACAAAAAAACTCTTTTATATTCTGAAAAGACTACACATTCATACCCGCATTGCTGGCGATGCAAACAGCCCCTGTTATTTCGCGCGACAAAACAATGGTTTGTCAAAATCGATAAAAACAATCTCCGCTCAAAAACGCTCAGCGAGATTAAAAAGATCAAATGGGTGCCCAGCCTGGGCGAAAAACGTATCTCCAGCATGGTAGAACTCAGGCCTGACTGGTGTCTTTCGCGCCAGCGTTACTGGGGCGTACCAATACCTATTTTGTATTGCTTGTCGTGCGATTCCGAGATCATAGATCAAAAGGTCATGAAGTATATAGAAGAGCTTTTTGAAAAACAAGGCTCTGATATCTGGTTTTTGAAGGACGAAAAGGACCTTCTACCAAAAGGTTTTAAATGCCCAAAGTGCAAAGGCAGTAAATTTAAAAAAGAGACAGATATATTGGATGTCTGGTTCGAGTCAGGTGCAAGTCACCAGGCTGTCCTGAAGCTTCGCAAAGATTTGGGCTTTCCATCTGACCTCTATTTAGAAGGTAGCGACCAGCACAGAGGCTGGTTCCAGACTTCTCTATTAGTTGGCATGGGTGTGGTAGGCGCGGCACCATTTAAAAACGTGCTCACGCATGGTTTTGTTGTCGACGGAGAAGGTAAAAAGATGTCCAAGTCAGCAGGGAATGTCATTGCGCCACAAGAGATTATTTCAAAGAAAGGCGCGGATGTACTAAGACTCTGGGTGAGTTCTTCATCTTATTTTGACGACGTGAAGATATCAGAGGAGATCCTGCAGCGCACAGTAGAGACATACAGAAAATTCAGAAACACAGCAAAATTTTTACTCGGCAACATCTCTGATTTTAACTACGAGAAGGACGCCATTGGCAAAAAGGACATGCTTGAGATAGACAGATGGGCGCTCTCGCGGCTAAATTCTGTATTGAAGGACACAACAGATGCATTTGAGAGATTTTCATACCACGAGGTCACCAGCTCTCTATATAGATTTTGTATCATGGACATGTCGAGTTTCTATCTTGATATCTTAAAAGACAGGCTGTATACCTTTGGCCGTGCCTCAAAAGCGCGGCGTTCTGCCCAGACAGCACTCTACCAGATCCTTGATACGCTGGTAAGGGAACTCGCCCCGCTTATCCCGTTTACTGCAGAGGAGATATGGCGGCATTTTAAGACCACAGGCTCAGTGCATCTCTCAGATTGGCCAGAAGTAGATGAGAAGGCAGTGGACGTCAGCTTAGAGAAAAATTGGCAAAAACTAAGGCAGCTCAGGGAAAGCGTCTTGAAGGAACTCGAAGAAAAGCGCATAGCCAAGGTCATAGGTAGTCCTTTGGATGCAAAGATAATACTTTACATAAAGGATGATTTAGAGTATAATCTGCTCTCAAAATACATAAATGACTTACCATCGCTTTTTATAGTGTCGCAGGTAGAATTGAAAAAGGCCGAAGAGAGGAAGATCGAGGTCGGCAAGGCAGATGGCAAAAAATGCAGTCGCTGCTGGAACTGGAATGATTCCGTAGGCAGCGACAGCGCTCATCCAACGCTTTGCAAGAGATGCAGGGATGTTGTCAAATGAGGACTTGGGTTACAGAAATTTCAGGGAAATTTCTTTAACCCAAGTGTCCGAATTTGACCCCCACACCAATTTAAGCAGACATCTTTTGGTATGCTTAGAAATTGGTGTGGGGGTTTAATTCGCACAGCAACTTATGTTCACTTCGTTCCATAAGTTGTGTGCTCATTAAAGAAGGGAGCTAACGCATTATGCTAAAAAGACAGGCAGCACAGTATAAAAAGTTACTTTTACAAAAAAGAGAAGAGATAATAAACGAGATCAAAGATATAGCCAGGGAGAGTTTTAAGTCTCAGAAAGAGGCATCCGGAGATCTTTCTGGTTACAGTCATCATATGGCTGACATGGCCAGTGACAGCTACGACAGGGAACTCAGCTTGAATATCGCCAGCGGCGAGCAGGAAGTGATCTATGATATCGATGATGCCCTGAAACGCATAAAAGAAGGCAAGTACGGAAAGTGCGTATCTTGCAATAAAAAAATACCCTCCATACGACTAAAGGCCGTGCCACAGGCAAAATATTGCATACAATGCCAGTCAAAAGAAGAGAACGACAAATAGCGATCTCCGCTGTTTTTATTTTTGCAATTCTCGCCATTGACCAAATTTCAAAGACTCTAATTGTCGCCAATCTCGCAATAGGCCAGTCCATGCCTATCATAAAGAACATCCTGCACGTCACCTTTGTAAAAAATACAGGCGCGGCATTCGGGCTTTTCAAAAACAGCACTCCAATATTTATCGCAATATCGATCATAGCAGTGGTCTTTATAGCAGGACTTATTTTAAGCTCCATCAAAAAGGCCAATTTTTTCTCAAACAAGGCCTTTGATATCGGCCTCATCCTGATCCTCTCAGGCGCCCTGGGTAATCTAATAGACAGGCTCAAATGTGGCTATGTTATTGATTTCATTGATGTTAGAATATGGCCCGTTTTCAATATAGCAGACACTTGCATAACCATAGGCACCATACTTTTACTCCTATCCTTCAGGAAGAGCACTCTGTAGGCCAGGTTTAAACCTGGCCTACAGAGTGCTCTTAAGTAGCCTGTGGCTTGAAATTCTAGGATAGTGTGGTATACTTTATATTGAATAGAAACAGGGCATTTTTTTGTGTAGCAAGTTAAAAAGATTTAAAAAGTTTTGAGTGAAAGAGGTCGAAGATGAGAGAGCTAATTTTTAAGAACCTAACTTCAGGAGATAAGAAAAGAAAAGACCTCTTTATCTCTGAGACTGTAGAGAGAAAGGGTGTTAAGACCACAACACAGCGCCATTCCATGTACATAGTCAATAGCTGCAACAAATTTTCCACTCAGAAGGAGTTACTGGAGTGGCAGAACAAGACATGCCAGAATCAGAATAAACGCCACATCTTTATCTTTAAGAAACGCGACTCAAAGACTAAGAAAGATAGCTTTGTGTGTGATGTGGTGGGTAAGTTTTATGCTGTTGTAGAGAATGATGTATATTCAGTGGCATTCAAACATTCTCTAGAAATAGATTTCATGAACGCGAAAAAGAATATTTAACGCAGCCGTGATTCTACACTGTTTCCTCCTTGGTTACCCAGCCCTTTGTAAACAAAGGGTTGGGTTTTTGTTTATTGACTAGCGCGTTACCGTATGCTAAACTTTAGCCATTATGAAAATAACTGTACTAGGAGATGGTGGCTGGGGTACAGCCCTTGCCATACTTTTGAAGAATAAAGGCCTTGATGTTTCCCTGTGGGGCGCGTTTAAAGATAATATCGACGCCATAAAAAAGCATGGAGAAAACAGGAAATTTCTGCCTGGCGTTAAGGTTCCTAAGGGTATCCAGCTTAGCTCTGATCTGACCACAGCATGTGAAGATGCAAATCTGATAATCCTGGCCATACCATCGCGCTTTCTAAGAGAAATCCTGACAAAAAATATAATCACTTTAAAAGAATCAAAGGCCATCCTTGTCAGCGTGACAAAGGGCCTTGAGCAAAAGACCCTTAAGAGAATGAGCGAGGCCATAACTAGTGTTTTAGGAGAAAAAGACCTGGCAGTCCTCTCAGGTCCGAGCATAGCACCTGAAGTAGCCAGAGGCATACCAACAGCTGTCACAGTCGCATCTGAGGACGAAGCACTGGCGCAAAAAGTAAGAGATATTTTCAGGACAGAGACCTTCCGGGTCTATACAAATAAAGATGTCACAGGTGTAGAGCTCGGCGGCGCACTCAAGAACATCATTGCCATAGCAGCTGGCATCTCAGACGGCCTTGGTTTTGGCGCCAACACAAAAGCAGCCATACTCACAAGGGGCCTTATAGAGATGACCCGTCTTGGTAAAGCCATGGGTGCAAATCAGGAAACTTTTAGCGGTCTGAGCGGCCTGGGCGATTTAGTCACAACCTGCGTAAGCAAACAAGGTCGTAACCGCAACTTTGGCGAAGACATAGGAAAAGGCAAAAAACCCCAGGATCTCCTAAAGAAAACCGTAATGGAAATCGAAGGCGCCTGGACCTCCAAGGCAGCCCTTGGCCTGGGCAAACTCCACAAAATCGAGCTCCCCATCACCCAGCAAGTCTATTCAGTAATATTCGAACAAAAACCCGCCCTAAAAGCCGTAAACGAACTAATGCTCCGCGACCCCAAAGCAGAGTAAATCCCCTTGAAAACCCTTCCTTTATATGCTATAATTACATAAGAATATATAGCATTAATATAAGAGCCAAAAAGGTCATTTTTTTGTCTGGATTATGAGGAAGTTTAATAAATATTTTATAATAATACCCATGATTATAATATTTTTCGTAGCAGGAGAGGTTTCTGCCTTGAGGGTGCCTGTGGATCCAGAGAGGATCAAAGAACGCATAGAAGCCAAGCGTATCTATGGCATTGTTGTGGAGTTTATGAATACCATGAGAATAGAACTAGACCTTATAGACAACACAAAGTTTAACAAGATAAAAAAAGATGCTAGTTCCTTAAGGGAATCTGTCAACCGAATGTTTAAAGCTGGCTGGGGCGCTATTGGTGATTCAATAGAATCTTCACATGAATCTTGGTCAAATAGAGTGAGAAGAGCTGTTATAGATTTTGTGAGAGCCGATTCAATCTCTGGAGGTGTACATTGGATCGAGGAAGCTATACAAAAAAACGAAATTTCTCATAAAAGTGAAAAAGACTTAAAAACTGAATACCTGCAAAGAATAAAAAATGGTGAAGAATCATCAGGGGAAGTCCAGGAAATTATACAAGAAGACATGGTCCATAAAATTTCTGAGGAGGATATAGAAAAGTTATTTAATAATTTAAGGCAACGTGTAAAAGAGCAAAGAAAAAATTTGAAAGAATTTGAAGTAATCTTATCAGAAGAAATAATACTTCGCATTGCTAAGGGCGACTACTTTAGAAAAATTTTCAAAAAAATCCGACCCGAAATTTTTATTGAACAGCTGAACAATATTTATTCTGATATCCTTAAGTCAGAAATCACCATAGAAAAGGGTATTGAAAAATTCGGGAAACACATTGAGCCTTTGGATTTTTTTGAATATATATTAAGTATAGGTGATATTGTTTTTTCATCAAAAGGGGATGCTGTATTGTTTCTTGGAGAATCAGGAGCTGGGAAAACACCCATTGCTACAAGAATGATGCAAACATTTGGATTTAAGTTTGGGAACAGTGACGGTATACGTATTTTATCTTGTTCAAAAAGGCTTTTTGCCGGCCCAAGTTTTATTCCTACAAAAATTATTAATATGAAGAGTGGGGGAACAATAAATATTACCGATCCTGCTTTGCGCATAGGTGAAGTTGAAACAGTGGTAACAGTAAAGCAAACATCCGATATTGTGGAACCGGAGGTTAAAATAAGCAATATGACGGAGAACTTTATTGATAGCTTTTGTCCCTATACTGAAGTACGTAAAGATATAGATTTTAATAAGATAAACCGTGTCACGATTCTCTTGCCAAAAAATTCAACGCCAGAAATTTTTGATAAAGCAGCAAGTAAGTTATATGAAGAAATTTCTAAACCGTCTATAGGCTCAAATAGTTTATTATCAAATCTGAATCCGGAGACGTCTACCAATTTGTAAAGGAACCTGCCCTGGATTTGTTCGGGAAGCTGTCTTGATGGCAGGCAATTTTTGTCTAGATTATGATGATGTTTAAAAAAGCCTACAATTTACGAATAATCAATTTCATTCTAGCAGTGCTATTACTATGCGCGAATCCTGCCTATTCGTTGAGGGTGCCTCTGGATAGTGCCTGCGTGCAAAAGTTTATCAATCCCGTCCTTACTATAAATCTTGCTTCATTTATCATAAGTAAATTTCTTGATAAAGACGATATCGCTGTAAAAGATTTGACTTTACCATGGGACGACTCTTTCAGCACTATACATAGTTTATTGAAAGATTATTATAATGTAAAAATAGAGAACAAAGCAAATATTGTAATAATAAGCGATATAGGTTCTATAGAGAAGGCAGAGAAATATCTAAGTCCCGAAGGTCTTATTGTATTGACTTTTCAGAGTGATAAATTAAAGGTTAGTGATGAGCTGGAGATTAAAGAGTGGGACATTCTAGCTAAGCAGAGAGCTTTGACCGATCTGGGTTATAACACTAAATGTATAGAATCCGCTATTGTCGCATGGAAAGGCGAGCCTTATATTTTGCCTCAAAAAAGCAGTATTATTGGACCAGAATATAAGCTTGGAGAATTCCAAGAAATCGAACCTGGCATACACGAAGGCAATATAACTATCCACGATATGGAATTCAAGCTAAATATCGCTATGGAGAAGAGGAAAAGAATAATACATCGTTATGTATACACGCTTAGTTATGGTGACCTAAAAGTCGGCTTTGCAACGTGGTATATAAGAAAAGATAAAGAAGGGAAACCTTACTTTGAGCTATCAATGGATCGTGATAAAAATAAATTTGCAAAGAGGCTAGATATGTTAGTTGACATTCCAAGCGTCTTAATGAATATGGCTCTTAATGATATATCATCGCGTGAAGATATAGCGGAATTTTCTAAAATTACAATAGATGCAGTTATGGCTTTAGAACCTGATCCCAGGCTTATCCGTCTTATCCAAAGATTTAACATGAAAGCTAAGAATACAGAAGACATAATATCTGGAAATAGAAGCGTCCAAGGAAAAGATTCTGATTTGCCTTATTTTGAAGTTATATATAATAATGGAGAAGAAGGTATATATGATGATGAAGCACTGATAGTTCTTGCTGAAAAACGTAGTGGTATTCCCATAACAGACTCAGCTATTTACAGCCAACTTTCTAAAGAGAGACTTGAAAAAATTATTAATGGCAAAGATAATTCTTACATCACCTACATCGGCGGCACATGGGGGTTTGATCTCGAATCAGCACAATCGCTGCAAGAAACTTACCTTCCTAAATTACCCTCATGGCAGTCCACGTTTGCCTTTAGGAAAGTCATATCCCTTATAAAAGCGATGTTTTCTAATACCGATAATATATCCTTTGCAGACTTGGATACTGGAACAGGAGAATTTGTTACAAGCTTTACTAATTTTTTAAAGGTGTTCTTTAAAAATGTGAGAGGTGTTGGGATAGAATCATTGCCGCAATATATTAAGCAGGCTCAAGAAAATGAGCATAATGTTGTATATGGACTTTCCGAGATCAAGCATGATTACAAAAAAGCAGGGTTGATCGATAATTCACGAGATATTGTAACTATAAATAATATTGACAGGAAATTATGGGCGCTTATACCACAGGCAGATAGGATATTAAAACCAAATGGGCTTATAATAGTTACAGTTAAAAAACAAGACATAGATGATGGTAGAAAGGTCGAAGGTCAGCGCATAGATGAAGCTGCAGAAAATCTCTTACTAAAAAGAGGATACACTACTGCAAGAATCCCTTTCCCAGATGATTACCCGCATTCAGTAAGATTTGAAGAGGCTGATTTTATATTGATTGCATGGAAGGCAAAATTTATGCCTAACCTATCTGGGATTTTGGAGATATCGACGCCTACCAATTTGTGAGGGAAGCTGACTTAGGGGTAAGTGCACAGGATTTGTAACTTCAGGGTATTTGGTGTATAATAAAGAAAAAGGAGGGGTTATGAGGAGATTAGTGGTATTTTTATTGTGTCTTGGTTTAGTTGGAGGGGTTGCGCTTGGAGCAGAGAATGTACTTCTTGAGGGCGAGAGGATCTGCGATATGAAATTCAGAAAGGTCGTTATTTTGGGTGAAGGCATAACTAATCAGGTGGCATTTCAATACGCTACTTCATACAGGGCAGTAGTGTGGCACAAAGAAGCTACCAGTGCAGGCATAAAAGAGCCAGGTCCTGCCATGAAGGAACTTATACTTGAACTGCAGGGCATAAATGACACAGAAGAGGAGTGGGAGTTTATAATCCCTGGGATCGCAGAGGAATTTTTCTTTGTTACCTTAAAGAATATGGATAATGATTCTCTGTCCAAGGTCAAGGGCACAGTGTATTTACCTGATTCTTCAAAGAATGACTCTATAGAACCTGCAATTCAAAGGGTATCTGGCGGAAGATTTGTCGTAATATACGGTCAATAAATTTAAAGAAAGGGCGATGCATGGAAACAAGACTGGCGCCTCGGGTCAATATAAAGGCAAAGGCTGTTTTAGGAATCGATAAAGATTTGAGGCTGAGAATTACCTCTAAAAAAGGGAGTTTTTTTAGAATTAACGTTATAGATATAAGCACATTAGGCGCAGCAATGCTTTTCAGGTATTTTCTTCCTGTAGGGCTAATCGTAGAGATAGGGATAGAAGGCCGCCGGTTTGGTTTAAAAAAGGCCATGAAAATAAAAGGAGAAATCCGACATTGTAAACAGATAAGGCCCTTTACCTATAGGTGCGGGATTCAATTTTTAAATTTATCCGATAGATCCAAAAACATCATTGCCCGATTCGTTGCAGAGTCTGGGAAGCGCTAATCCTATCCTAAAAATCCCTTGCTAAAGCCCGTCTATAGGAGTATAATAAAAATATAGCATAAACCAACCAAATATAGCCTTTAGAGATAAGGGAGGCTATTTTTTTACCTGCAATACGCTTAGACTTAAAAAAGCATTATCAAAGGAGGTATGAAATGAGGAAGATAATTAGTTTTGCCATACTTGCAGCTTTCCTGTTTACTAATATTGCACATTCATCGAATCTAAGAGTTCCTAGTAACATAGATAAAAAGCGAACTGATAAAATATCAGATAAGCTAGCTTACAAGAAAATAGCAGAGTGGATTTGTCGTAACTCTCATATTAAGTATCCTAAAATGACAATGGCAAAAATCATGAAAGAATTAAAGGAAGGTAGGGTCATTTTAAACTATCAGGTTAGTCATGATAGCGACATAGAAGAGTTTAGAACTGTTTTTGACAGAGACTTTGGCGATGAAGAATTTACTAATGCCGAATTGAAAAACTCTATATATATAGATTTTCGAAGAGGTATTCTTTCAAATCAGTTATCAGGTAGCTATTTAGAATGGTGGGGAGGCGAACATGGGGATTCTGTTCCTCGCGAGACAGAAAAAAGCATCGTACAGAAAATCCCTGAAGATATTTTAAAATTAGCTTCAGAAAAATTAGGAATAAAAGTTAAGCCTATCTCAGAGGATGGGATTAAGCATCTAGAGCGTGAAACCGATGATTTGGTATCTTGGAAAGCATCTGTTTGGATGAAAGATATTTTAATAATAGAAGAGGCGGATATAGGAAGATATCTACGTTCTCTTGCCAAAAATTCCCCAGTTAAAAACAGAGTTAAGCGAGTTATTGTTAAGAAACTCATAAAACTCTGGGATAAAAGACCAAAGAACATCCCAATTATACGAAAAAAGGCCTTAGAGTTATTTGAGATTGATGAGGTTAATTTTACTTCAATTCTTTTCGTGGATGACGCTCGGATTATTAGGGGATTAATGGAGCTCAATGGAATATCAAAAAATACAGCTGAATTTTATAATTTATTCGATAAAACAGTTAATTCAGGCATAACTCCTAAAGATTGTGAATGGTTAACTAATGAATTGTCTCATATGGAGAAGAGAAAAATTAAATATATTAAAGATAGCAGGAAGAATTTATTCATTTTATCTCTAAAGAACAAGTTTGCTGGAAGATATGGAGAGAGGGATTTTCTTATAGATGTTATTCCAACAATAGCTAAATCAGCAAAAGATATAGGCGAGTTTAATAGAACATGTGAGCGCATTTCAAAATTATATTTAATGTTACCTGATAGTAAGAAAGCTTTTTATTTTGCAGATTTAGTAGAAATAGGAATTCAGACTTTAAATAGTTTATCGGAATTAAACAAAGATTTCGTTGATACAGCAGCAGTTTTGGCAGAAGAGCTGTCAAATGTAACAAGCTTCATTACAAAGAAGCATTTTAAAAAAGCATTTGATTTGCAAAAGCAAGACGGTGGTTTTAAAGTTACAGCTAGCTATACCCCTGCAGAGGTCAAGAGGGAAGAAAGATACGAACCATATGAGTCACTAGGTGATTGGCAGGCTGAAGTAAGCGCAGCAGCTGCCAGCAGTTCATCTGGAAGGGTTGGCCGCGGCAGATACATGAGGCGTAAACTAGATGATGTTGAAATTGTAATTCGGAAGGCAAGCGCTAGAATAAAAATTACTCCTCTTAAAAAGTCTCTACGCGGAAAGCTCGAAGACTCAAAGAAAACAAGGAATAAGACATAATCATCCTGCCCCCACAGGAAAGATAATATTCCCCACAGTCTATAGACTAACTTACCTAATCCCTCTATCATAATACCATGTCCTCTAACTACGATGATCTTATCTTCTTCTGGAAGGGTAAGGGTGTAATCCATGCCATACAAGATAGTAGACGTCCTATTTGGGTACACCCTATTCGTTATAGAACCCACCTCTTGATATAATTTGAATCCTTCCCATATGTATGGTATAATTCCTAGTTAGAATTTATGTATTATGTGTATGCTCTTAAGAGCATGAAGGATAAAGAGCTTTATACGGGCTTTACAGATAATCTGGAAAGACGCATAGGAGAGCATAATAGAGGAGAAGAGCCGTCAACAAGGCCCAGAGTGCCGTTTGAATTGATTTACTTTGAGGGATGTTTAAATAAAA
>JAVCCW010000029.1:300000-404273 GCA_030765235.1 Candidatus Gorgyraea atricola
TCTCTGATCAGGAATATGATCGTCTGATGAAGGAGTTGGAGAAGCTCGAGAGAGCACACCCTGGATTAGTTACTCCAGATTCACCAACACAAAGGGTAAGCGGAGAGGTCTTAGCGGGTTTTGAGACAGTTTCGCACAGAGAGCCCATGCTTAGCATGGATAATACATATTCAGCAGATGAGATAAGAGAATTTGACAAACGTGTAAAAAAGAATCTGGAAGTGGATAAGCTGGATTATGTGGTTGAGCTAAAGATAGACGGGGTGAGCGTATCATTTCTCTATGAAAAAGGAAGATTTATCCAGGGCGCGACACGCGGAGATGGATTTAAAGGAGATAATGCTACTATAAACCTAAAGACAATAAGGAGTCTGCCGCTAAGTATAGCTGCTAAAAAGTCTCCGGATCTATTTGAGGCGCGCGGAGAAGTATATATGCCTCGCAAGTCATTCGATAAGATAAACAAGGAAAAAGAAAAGATAGGCGAAGACCTTTTTGCAAATCCACGCAATGCCGCAGCTGGTTCTTTAAAGCTCTTGGATAGTTCAATGGTAGCAAAAAGACATTTGAGCATGTGGATATATGGAGTTGGGTATGTAGAAGGTACAGGATTTAAGACACAGTCCGAGGCGCTTAGTTTTCTTAAAGATGCTGGATTTCGCATAAATCCTTACATTAAAAAATGCCATACCATCGAAGATGTTATCAGTTATTGCGACACATGGGAGAAGAAAAAGGATTCCCTGGGCTATGATATTGACGGCATGGTCATAAAAGTAGATTCGTTTTCATGTCAAAAAGCCCTGGGCCAGACTTCCAAAAGCCCGAGGTGGATGATTGCCTATAAATTTCCAGCTGAGAGGAAAGAGACAGTTTTAAAAGATATAGTTGTGCAGGTTGGCCGTACAGGTACGCTTACGCCAGTGGCTATGTTAAAGCCAGTTGAACTATCAGGTTCAACTGTCGCTCGCGCAACACTCCATAATCAGGATGAGATAATGCGTAAGGATGTACGCATAGGTGATCACGTGATCATAGAAAAGGCAGGCGAGATCATTCCGCAGGTAGTGGAAGCGCTTAAAAAGAAGCGGACAGGCAAGGAAAAGAAATTTTCAATGCCTTCGAGGTGTCCTGCGTGCAATTCTAAGGTAGAGAGTGTTGAGGGCGAAGTCGCGCTAAGGTGTGAAAATCTCAGCTGTCCTGCGCAGCTCAAAGAAAGAGTAAAGCATTTTGCATCAAGGCAGGCAATGGATATAGAGGGCATGGGCGAGGCAATTGTAAATCAGTTGGTAGATAAGGAATTAATAGAGGACTATGGTGATATCTATAGCTTAAAACTTGACAAAGTCACGGATCTTGAGAGAATGGCAGATAAGTCTGCGTCTAATTTAATAAGCGCAATTGAAAAGAGTAAAACAAATGAGTTAAATCGCCTTGTTTTTGGGCTGGGTATACGGCATGTTGGCGTAAGGGCAGCGTGGATACTTGCGTCCAGATTTAACTCGCTCGATAAAATAGCATCTTTGGAAACAGAAGAGCTCGAGGCCATAAATGAGATAGGGCCTGTGATGGCGAGGAGTATCTGTAGCTTTTTCAGGTCTAGAGAGAACAGGAAGGTGATAGAGAAACTGAAGAAGGCAGGCGTAAGTTTAGTGACAAGTGACCCCATACGAAAATCAAAGATTTCGTACGGGGCAGGCAAGGGACAAGGGACAAGGCTCCTGGAGGGTAAGACGTTTGTTATAACTGGGTCGCTGGAAAAATATAGCAGGCAGGAGATAGAGGAATTGATACTGAAGTTGGGTGGGAATGCGTCGTCGAGCGTGAGCAAGAAGACAGACTTTTTGGTTGCAGGCAAAGAAGCAGGGTCAAAGTTTGATAAGGCAAAGAAGCTGGGAGTTAAGATCATAAATGAAGAAGAGTTTAGGAAGCTAATATTTAAACTCTAAATCCTAAACTCTAAACACTAAACAAACTCAAAACACGAAACTCAAAACTCGCTGTTTTGGATTTGTTTAGAGTTTAGGGTTTAAAGAAAGGTTATTATGTACAAGGATAAATTTTTTATTTACATTTGTATAGCAGTTTTATGCATATCTCTTACAGGCTGTGCGGGTTTACAGAGGAAGTTTACTCGCAAGAAAAAGAAAGATGAAAAAGCAGGACCTGTTATAACCACCTATGACTATGCAAAGGATCTAAGGGTGGAAGAACTTTATAAGAAACGTTTTCTATTCTGGAGAACCTGGCAGGGAGAACTAATAGAAAGAATGGATGGCCTGTACAAGAAGCGCATCGAGTGTTATGATCAGGCGATCATGAATCTAAAAGAGATGCGGAAGTATCTTTCTGATCCCAAGGCAGAAGAACTCGCACCTTTTATAGAAAAGATAAGCTCCATTGACCCGAATATCAGGAAGAAGAAATTATCCAAGAGTGAACAATATAATATGACCCAGTTACTTGAGAACACAAAGCGCCAGATCGATAAACAGTTTAGTTATTCTAAGGTAAAAGACTTTTTAGAATTGAGAAAATAATGTACATAGAGACAATAGTTGTCGGCATGATGGAGGCGAATTGTTACATTGTAGGAGATGAGCCTACAAAAGAGGTCTTTATCATTGACCCAGGCGCGGATTATAAAAAGATAAAAAAGATCATAGATAGAGATAGCCTTAAGCCAAAGGCAGTTATTAACACGCACGGCCATGGCGACCACATAGGCGCTGACAGTGAATTTGGCTTACCTATATGGATACATCGATTAGATGCTGAGTTCCTGCAAGACCCTTCAAAGAATCTCTCAGGCATGCTTGGATTTTTACTCAAGACAAAAAAGGCAAAAAGGCTTTTAGAAGAAGGTGATGTCTTAAAAATAGGCAATGTAGAAATAGAGGTTCTTCACACCCCAGGCCACACACCAGGCTCTATCTGCCTTAAGGCTGACGGCGTAATCTTTACTGGTGACACACTTTTTCATGAAGGTGTAGGTAGAACTGATTTTGCGTATGGTTCGCAGGAAGATATAATCCTAGCTATAAAAGAAAAACTTTTTACATTAGACGATGGTTATATTGTTTATCCTGGTCATGGCCCTTCCTCTACCATAGGTCACGAGAAAACAAATAATCCTTTTGTTATTAACTTATGAATGAACTTATAGAAGAATTTCTGAGTTACCTTTCCGTAGAGCGCGGTTTAGCCAAAAATACATTATCTTCGTATAAGAGAGATCTTTTGCGATTTTTTGATTACCTGAAATCCCGGCGCGTGGCTTCTATAGAAAGGGTGTCTAGGCAGATGATAGGGTCTTTTATGCTTGCTGAAAAGGACAGGGGGCTTTCAGCGAATTCTGTGTCCAGGGAGCTTGCGTGCCTTAAGACGTTTTTTAAATTTCTTGTCAGGGAGCGCAAGATAAAAGACGATATTACGAGTGTCATAGAGTCGCCTAAGTTATGGAAAAGGCTTCCTGATACTATGGATCTGGACGAGGTAGAGAAACTCCTGAGAATGCCCAATGTAAGGGAGATAATGGGCGCAAGGGATAAGGCATCGCTAGAACTCATGTATGCGACAGGCATGCGTGTGTCAGAGCTTATAAATCTAAAGATGGATGACGTGAATATGAATCTTGGATTCGTAAAATGCTTTGGTAAAGGCGGAAAAGAAAGAATCATACCTTTTGGCAAAAAGGCAAAGGAAAGTATAGTTAGGTATTTAGACAAGGCAAGGCCGAGCTTTTTAAAGAAAAAGGTGTCGAATGCCTTGTTTTTGACGCGACTTGGCAAATCCATGTCCCGCCAGACATTCTGGAAGACTATAAAAAAGTATACAAGGGAGGCGCGGATCAAAAAAGTTATTACGCCGCATAGTCTCAGACATTCTTTTGCGACTCATATACTTGAGCGAGGAGCAGATTTAAGAATAGTGCAGGAACTTTTGGGTCACGCGGATATCTCTACGACGCAAATTTATACGCATGTAAGCAAGGATAGGCTTAAGTCTATCCACAAAAAATTCCACCCAAGGCCATAACAACCTAAAGTAGACAAAACAGTCACTGTCTGTTTTGTCTACTTTAGCGATGGGAGAGTACGGTGCAGGATATTCTAAGATCAATAAAGGCATATTTGCAGATGGAAAAGGAAGGCGGGGTAACAGAGTATCTTTTTTCATCTAAATCAAAGAAGCAAGGTTTGGAATCCTTAAAGCAAAAGACAATGCAGTGCCAGAAGTGCAGCCTGGCTAAGACAAGGCATAATGTCGTATTTGGTAGCGGCTCTACAAGCGCAAAGCTCATGTTTGTGGGCGAGGCGCCTGGATATGACGAGGATATGCAGGGCCAGCCTTTTATTGGCAAGGCCGGCATGCTCTTAACAAAGATAATAGAGGCAATGGGATTAAAGAGGCAAGATGTATATATCTGTAATATTTTAAAATGCCGCCCCGCTAATAATAGAAACCCCTTGCCAGAAGAGATCTCCGAGTGCATTGATTATCTCCATAAGCAGATAGGGAATATAAAGCCGAATGTCATCTGCGGACTTGGAAAATTTGCAAGCCAGACGCTCCTGAATACTGAAACCCAGATAAGTAAGTTAAGAGGAAATTGGCATGAGTTTAAAGGTATAAAATTTATGCCCACCTATCATCCCGCATATCTTTTACGTAACTCCAGCGAGAAGAAACTCGTATGGCAGGACATGAAAAAGATATTGAAAGAGCTATGAAATACGCAGACATAGTCGTGAACAGGCCTGTTGAAGGGCCTTTTTCTTATTTGATACCGGATAGTCTGAAAGATCAGGTGCGGATAGGAAGCTGTGTAGAGGTATCTTTTGGCCCCAGACACATAACAGGCTATGTAGTGGCGCTTTCTTCAAAGTGCGATATAAAGAATATCAAACCTATAGCCCGTGTTCTGGACAGGTCTCCTCTTATAGATGAAAACATGCTAAAACTCACGAAGTGGATCTCAGAGCATTATTATTCTTCGTGGGGAGAAGCGATCTCAGCAGCTGTGCCCAGTGTCTTGAAAAAAAGCCTTAAAGGCACAAGGCGCATGAAAAGTAAAGAGCTGAAAGAGGATGAAGTGGAGTACATAGATGGTTCAGGTACGCACCTTTCTCCAAATATAGAACAGAAACGCGCGCTTGATTCAATAAAACAGTGCGTGAACGATAAACTCCACAAGGTTTTTCTTCTGCATGGCGTAACTGGCAGCGGAAAAACAGAGGTGTACCTGCAATCTATTGCTTATGCTCTTGAATCGGGGCGTTCGAGCATTATGCTGGTTCCTGAGATCTCGTTGACGCCGCAGACTGTTGCGCGTTTCAGGGCCAGGTTTGGAGAAAAGATAGCGGTCCTTCACTCCAGACTCTTAGGTTCGCAGCGCGCAGGTGAATGGGAAAGAATAGCCTCTGGTAAGGCGCAGATCGTGGTTGGCGCCCGCTCAGCAATATTCGCGCCTCTAAAAAATCTTGGCCTGGTAGTCGTGGATGAAGAGCACGAGACGTCATATAAACAGATGGATGTGCCGAGATATAATGCAAGGGAGGCAGGCATAAAAAGGGCTAGTCTTTCAGACGCAGTTGTTATATTGGGAAGCGCGACACCTTCGCTGGAATCTTATTATGCGGCTAGAAAAGGTGATTATGAACTTATTGAATTATCTGAGAGAATAGACTCGAGGCTTTTACCTGAGGTAGATATCGTGGATATGCGTGATGAGATGACAAGGGTAAAAAGATTTCCTATTCTTTCTGAATTACTTAAGAGGTGGATACAAAAGGATCTTTCTGAAGGTAAGCAGATCATACTTTTTTTAAATAGGCGTGGCTTTTCGACATTTATAAGCTGCAGAAAATGCGGCCATGTGCTTACGTGTAAGAGATGCAATGTAAGCCTCACATATCATTTTCACAAGAAAAAACTCATATGTCATCACTGTAGCTACAAGATCGATCCGCCTGAGGTCTGTCCAGAGTGTAATTCATCTTATGTAAAATACTGGGGGCTGGGTACTGAAAAGGTCGAGAGCGAGATTCACAGGCTTTTCCCGAGTGCCAGGATCGCTCGCATGGATACTGACGCGACTCGCAAGCGTGGGACGCATGAGAAGGTATTGTCTAAATTTAAAGATCATAAAATAGATATTCTTGTGGGCACACAGATGATAGCAAAGGGTCTGGATTTTCCAAAGGTGACGCTCGTGGGTGTTGTCTCAGCTGATACTGCGTTGAATCTACCTGATTTTCGCTCAGGCGAGCGCACATTTAATCTGCTTACACAGGTCGCTGGCCGAGCAGGGAGAAGTGATCTGGGCGGCAGAGTGATCATACAGAGTTGTACACCAGCTCACTATGCGATTCAGGCAGCAAAGACTCACGATTACAGTACATTTTATGGCAAGGAGGTTTCTTTTCGCAAGGAATTAAATCTTCCTCCTTTTTGTCATATGGTTGCCCTGACATTCAAGGGACGTAAAGAGGAAAAGGTCATGAAGGTAGCTGAATCGTTAAGGGAGAAATTCGAGAAGAGCAATAAATCCAAGGCCATAGAGATTATTGGGCCAGCTCCAGCGCCTATCTCACGCGTAAAAAACATGTATCGCTGGAATCTATTCTTAAAATCAGACAAGGTAGAGGATGTTACAGCACTTTTAAAAAAGGTGATAGGCATCCGCAAAAGAGAAGGCGGAGTGCTGATAACAGTGGATGTGGAACCTTATTAGCTAAAAGCCGAGGCCCAGCCTCGGCAAAAAAGCCGAGGCTGGGCCTCGGCTTTTAGCTGCCAAACTCTCTTTGAATAGTGCCGAGGGCATCGAGATTTTTTAGGGATTTTAGGACTTCAGTATCCTGAGGATTTATTTTGAGGGCAGCTTCGTAGTTTGATTTTGCATTTTTGTAATCTTCTTTTTTTGAATATATCTCACCCAGTCTTTTCAATATGCTGATATCTTTTGCATTGATGGCCTTTGCCTCTTCGAGGTTCTGGAGGGCATTTGCAGTAAGATTATTTTTATAAAACACATCAGCTATCTTTTTTAAAGTCTCAGTATCATTTGGATTTGAGGCAATGATCTTCTCAAGCGCCTCAAGCGCCTCAGAGATCTTACTTTTTTTCAGCATGGCCTCACTAGACAAGAAGCCAATGAGCCTATTGATGGTAGTCACTGCGGTTGTGATAAATGATGGGGGTTTGTCTCCGAGCTTATTCTTTAGCGAGAGATGCAGATAGTGCCGTGCCTCTAAGTGATCGTACTTTGATAAGAGTATTTGAGAAAAGATCTCAATGGCGTATTCGTAATTCTTCTTCTCAAACGCCAAAGTTCCTTTATTATAGAATTCTTTCAGGTCATGTTGATTGATTCCGTCAGCCATATAGCACAAGTTTACAGGAAGCTTATATGATTGTCAAGATGCAATATATATGCTAAAATCAATAAACATGGCAAAGTTAGAGATTAAGGTATATCCAGATAAGGTATTGAGGAAAAAGGCAGCATCTGTCAGGAGAGTAGGCGATGCTGAGCGCAAGCTTAGCCGCGATATGATCGAGACAATGGGCGCTGCCAATGGTGTGGGCCTGGCTGCGCCACAAGTAGGCATAAGTAAGCGGATCATAGTTGTCTTAGATGTAGAAGGTAGCGGGCAGGCGCTGGTATTTATTAATCCCAAGATACTTAAGAAAAAAGGCAGGTCCCGTGTTTGCGAAGGATGCCTTAGCGTGCCTGATGTAACAAGTGATGTAGTGAGGCCAGAGTTTGTCACAGTAGAGGCACTGAATATAGATGGAGAGCAAATAAAGATGGAGGCCGGCGGCCTTCTTGCCAGGATCATACAGCACGAGATCGATCATCTGGACGGCATACTTTTTATAGATCGTATCGGGATTTTAAAGAGAAAGAAACTAATAAAGCAGCTTGGGTCAAAGGTGTGTATGGAACTATGAAGATCGTATTTTTCGGAAGTTCAGAATTTGCAGTGCCTGTTCTGGAGGGTTTGGATGTTGCGCTCGTAGTGACACAGCCTGATAGAAAAAAAGGCAGGTCGCAGAAGATTTCTTCTACAGCTGTAAAGATAAAGGCAGATGAGCTAAAGATCAAGACTTTTCAGTCAGAGGATGTAAATTCCAAAGAATCAATAGAGTATTTGAAGGGTCTTGGGGCGGATCTTTTTATAGTTGTGAGTTTCGGACAGATCTTGTCCAGGGAGTTACTGGACGTGCCCAAGCTCTACGCATTGAACGTGCATGCGTCACTCTTACCAAAGTATCGCGGCGCGGCGCCGATAAACTGGGCGATTGCCAATGCTGAGAAAGAGACAGGCATTACCATTATAAAGATGAATGAGAAGATGGATGAGGGTGATATTGTTTTAAAAGAGGCAGTTTCGATCAATAAAGATGAAGATGCCACTCAACTGTCAAAAAAACTTTCCAAAAAAGGCGCTGAGGTTTTATTAAAGTGTTTAGGGAGTTCTATTGATTTTGAAAAACAAGATAGCAGCAAAGCTACATACGCGCCTAAATTGAAAAAAGAAGATGGACTTATTGATTGGAACTGGAGCGCTGAAAAGATCTACAATAGGATCCGCGCATTTGTGCCATGGCCTGGATGCTTTACGCATTTAGATAAAAAGATATTAAAAATATACAAGGCTAGTGTACGATCCGAGTCCAGCGATAAGAAGCCAGGCACTATCTTAGAAATTACAAAGGAATACATATCAGTTGGCACTGGAAAAGGCATTCTCAATATAAAAGAACTGCAACTGGAGTCAAAACGCCGCATGAACGTAGAAGAATTTATCGCAGGCCACAAAGAATTGACTATTGGCGCTATTTTTTCATTGTGTAGATAACGTTTTATGTTATAATTAAACCTTAAATATGCCGGAATTACGCAAAGATCCTATAATTGGGCGATGGGTTATTATCTCTACTGAGAGGGCAAAGAGGCCTAGCGATTTTAAGGTGTCTCATACTGAGGTAGTAGAGGAGGCCTGTCCGTTTTGTAAAGGCCATGAGCATGATACGCTTCCAGAAGTTTTTGCAGTGAGAAAGAAGGGCTCGAAGCAAGATGGACCTGGATGGGATGTTCGCGTGGTGCCGAGCATATCTCAGAGACTTGATGTAAGCGGTAGCCTTGATAGGCGCGGCATAGGCATGTACGATGTAATGGACCCTGTAGGCGCGCACGAGGTAATAATAGAATCACCTGAGCATTTCACAGATATTCATGAATTGTCCAAAAAACAGATAGAGCTTGTAATACGCGCAAGCGCCAACCGCATCACAGAGCTTGGAAAGGACCAAAAGCTTAAATATTGTCTGCTTTTCAAGAATCATGGGCTAAGGGCAGGCGGATCCAGGACTACAAAGCACGTGCGTTCGCAGATCATTGCCACACCTGTTACACCAACAAGGGTAAAAGAAGAGCTCCGCGGCGCGCGATTTTATTATAAATTTAAAGATAGATGCATATTCTGTGACATTATAAGACAGGAGCTGGAGAGCGGCGAAAGGGTTGTAATGGATACAAAGACTATGCTGGTCATAGCGCCCTTTGCCTCAAGATTTCCTTTTGAGATGTGGCTATTGCCGAAAAAACACTCTTCAGATTTTGTAAATATAAGTAAAGACGAAGTCAGAGACCTTGCTGATGTATTTAAGACAGTATTTGCCAAGCTTTCCAAGGCCTTAAACGACCCGCCGTATAATTATATGCTGCATACGGCACCCTTTAGGCATACTAAAAGGCTTGGCTATTGGCATACAATAAAAGACGATTATCACTGGCACATAGAAGTTACTCCAAGGATAACACAGGTTGCTGGCTTTGAATGGGGGTCTGGATTTTATATCAATTCTACTCCGCCAGAAGACGCAGCGAAATATTTACGGGAAACAAAAATTTAAATGAGTCAGTTAAGACGCGACCCGATAACAGGAAGATGGATTATTGTCAATATCTCTGAGCCTAAGAAGCCAGAAGAGTTTGACCTTAAGCCGCAGATAAAAAAAGGCGGGACCTGTCCTTTTTGCACAGGCAATGAAGCCATGACCCCGCCTGAAATCCATGCTGTAAGAAAACCCAGGACAAAACCTGATACACCTGGCTGGTCTGTGAGAACAGTGCCGAATAAATTTCCTGCCCTGGATACAAAAGGCAGTGTTGAAAATCGCGGCATAGGCATATATGATCTCTCAAGCGGCGTTGGCGCCCACGAGGTGATCATAGAAAACCCCGACCACAATAAAGATCTGGCTGATCTTACGCAAAAAGAGATACAGAATGTTATACTTGAATATCGCTCGCGCTCGCTTGAGCTGGAAAAAGACGAGAGATTCAGGTACATATTGATATTTAAAAATCACGGCTCATCAGCAGGCGCGTCCCTGGAGCATTCGCATACCCAGATCGTGGCGCTCCCGATCATTCCAAAAAGGGTCAAGGAAGAATTAAAAGGCGCGTCCACTTATTTTGGTTACAGAGAAAGGTGCGTTTTCTGCGACATGGTCGCTCAGGAGCTCCAGGATGAGCTAAGGGTCATATCTGAGAATAAACATTTCGTGGCGTTCTGCCCGTTTGTGCCGCGTTTTGCGTTCGAGACATGGATATTGCCGAAAAAGCATGATCAGAATTTTACATCAATAGATAATACTATGGCTGGCGCAATGGCAAGTATTTTAAAGGACACACTTATGAGATTAAAAAAGGTCTTGAAAGACCCAGCCTATAATTTTATAATACACACTGCTCCGATCAGGGATGGCATCAATGAGGAGTTTCACTGGCATCTAGAGATAATGCCAAAACTAACAAGCGTTGCTGGTTTTGAATGGGGATCAGGTTTTTACATAAATCCGACGTCGCCAGAACTCGCAGCAAAACACTTAAGGGAGGCTTAACATGGCAGTAAAGGTTGGTATTAACGGTTTCGGCCGGATAGGTAGGAATGTCTTTCGTGCCGCAGTTGAAAACAGAAACATTGATTTTGTAGCAATAAATGATCTTCCTATTCCAATAACATCACTCGCGCATCTTTTGAAGTATGATTCCATCATGGGAGAGCTGAAGGTGACTGTGGAAGCAAGGGGCGATATGCTCGTTGTGAATGGCAAGGAGATCAAGATCCTTAATCACAAGGATCCAGCAGAGATCCCGTGGAAGGCATTGGGTGTGCAGGTAGTAATCGAGGCAACAGGCGTATTCAAGGACAAGGAAAAGGTAATGAAGCATATCCAGGCAGGCGCTAAAAAGGTCATCATCACTGCGCCGGCAAAGAATGAAGACATCACGATCGTGCTGGGCGTCAATGAAAACATGTACGATGCCGCAAAGCATCATGTGATCTCAAATGCATCGTGCACGACGAATTGTCTCGCGCCTGTAGCAAAGGTCCTCATAGAGAATTTTGGTTTTAAAAGAGGACTCATGACTACGATACACTCTTATACTAATGACCAGAAGGTACTTGACCTGCCGCATAAAGACATAAGAAGATCGCGCGCAGCAGCGCTTTCAATGATCCCGACTACTACTGGCGCGGCAAAGGCAGTGGGGCTGGTTTTACCTGAGCTAAAAGGTAAGCTGGATGGTCTTGCCATAAGGGTACCTACGCCAAACGTTTCTTTGGTGGACCTTGTTTGCGAGGTAGAAAAGGACGCGTCCAAGGAAGAGATTAACAGGGTACTTAAGGAAGCAGCTGAAGGAAAACTTAGCAGGGTTTTGGAATATTGTGACAAGCCGCTCGTAAGCAAAGATTTCAATGGCAATCCAAAATCTTCCATAGTCGACGCAGCGCTTACCATTGTAATCGACAAGCGACTAGTAAAGGTCCTGAGCTGGTATGACAATGAATGGGGCTATTCCTCAAGAGTAGTCGACCTTATCGAGTTCATCGCTAATAAGGGATTGTAGTAAATGTTTGTTGTGAGTTGTGAGGGTTGGTTGTGTGTTGTGTGTCGGGTTGTGGGGATGGGTAGTGAGTTCTAACCCCACCCACATAACTCATAACTCGACTCACAACCCACAACTCACCCCAACCCTCACAACATTAATATCATGAATATCCTTTTCGTATCATCAGAAGTATTTCCATTTGCAAAAACAGGAGGGCTTGCCGATGTAGCGGCAGCCCTCCCTGTTGCGCTTTTCAAAAAAGGCCACACCTGCAGCATCATACTCCCGTTTTATAAATGCGTAAAAGAAAGTGGATTTACGCCCGAGCTTTTTAAAAAAGAAAAAGGGTTTGAGCTTTATTTCTTGAATCACGAGGGCGTTAACGTATATTTTATAAAAAAGGACGAGTATTTTGACAGGGATCAGTTATACGGCACGCCGCAGGGCGATTATCCTGACAATGCGCTGCGCTTTGGATTTTTTGCAAAGTCTGTTATTGCGTCCATTCCTCATATTGGAAAAATCGATATACTTCATTGCAATGACTGGCAATCAGCGCTTATCCCGCTTTACATCAGGCTCTTTCACAAAGAGCTCATCGTAAAAATCCTTTTTACAATACACAATATGGCTTATCAGGGCCTTTTTAATCGAGAAGTCATGCGGGTCTTAGGCCTTCCTAAGAATTTATTCACGATGAATAGGCTGGAGTTCTGGGGCAGGCTTAATTTTATGAAGGCAGGCATTATATATTCTGATGTTCTTAGCACAGTGAGTAAAGGTTATAGCCGTGAGATCCTGACTCAGGAATTTGGATGTGGCCTGGACGGGCTTTTGCAGACGAGGAAAAAAGACCTTTACGGTATAGTAAATGGTGCAGATTATTCCATATGGAATCCAGAGACAGATGATCTTATTATTAAAAAATATAGTAAGGATGATTTAAGTGGCAAAGTAGAATGCAAAAAAGATCTCTTAAAGCAATTTGACATAGAGTATAGCGCTGAGAGACCTGTTATTGGAATGATTACGCGTCTTGCTGAGCAAAAGGGCATTGATTTAGTGGCAGACAGCATGGAGGAGATGCTGAATCTAGGTGTAGATTTTGTGCTCCTGGGATTTGGTGACCAGAAATACAATAATATCTTTAAGGATCTTGCAAAACGCTACAAGGGCCGCGTTGGCGCAAAAATAGATTTTGACAATGCTCTCGCGCACAAAATAGAAGCAGGAAGCGACATGTTCCTCATGCCATCGAGATACGAGCCCTGCGGCCTGAACCAACTCTACAGCATGAAATACGCCACAGTCCCAGTTGTCCGAGCAGTCGGTGGCCTGGACGACACTGTAGAAAACTTTAACCCTGCCACAAAAAAAGGCAACGGCTTCAAATTCAAACACGCCACCAAGGATGCGGTGTTATCCGCCATCAAAAAAGCCACATCCCTATACAAAGACAAACCCTCATGGAGCGCTTTACTCCAAAACTCTCTCTCCTGCGACTTCTCCTGGTCCTCATCCGCTGAGAAGTATGAAGAGCTATACGCTAAACTCTTAAACTCAAAATAACCCTTGACTATGATAGTATCATATGATACTATATATAGTATGAGACCGGTATTTGAAGTTACTTTAAAGATCCTTAACCTATGCACGCGTATTACCCGTCTTTTAGGGCAATATGAGGGTCTAAAGCAGCCAAGGCCACAACCCATTCTTCGTAGGCACAGCCGTATTAAAAGCATCCAATCTTCTTTAGCCATCGAAGGCAATAGCCTTACAGAAGACCAGATCACAGACCTTTTAAATAATAAAAGGGTTATCGGGCCTGCAAAAGATATCCTTGAGGCAAAAAATGCCATTAAGGCTTATGATGTATTGCGAAGCTATCGTATCTATAACATCAAGTCTTTTCTATCCGCGCATAAAACCATGACGCGTGGTTTAGTAAAAGATGCAGGAGAGTTAAGAAACAGTAATGTCGGTATATTCAAGGGTGAAAAAGTAGCGCATGTTGCTCCTAAGTTTCAGCTTGTGCCTAAGCTCATGGATGAACTTTTTCAATTTCTAAAAGAAGAATCCGATATTCACCCTTTAGTAAAGTCCAGTGTCTTTCATTATGAGATTGAGTTTATCCATCCATTTACTGATGGCAATGGACGCATGGGCCGGCTATGGCAATCAGCTATTCTTTTAGACTATCATCCTATGTTCGAATATATCCCTATTGAGTCAATAATCAAGAAGAAGCAGAAAGGGTATTATCAAGTTTTATCAGAAGCTGATAAGACGGGCACTTGTACCAAGTTTATCGAGTTTATACTAGCGGCCATTCACCAGTCAGCCAAGGAATTTTTTGCAGAACTTAGGCCCGAGGCAGAGACCATAGAGACGAGAATTGCTTTAGCCAAAAGCCATTTTCATAAACGTCGTTTCTCAAGAAAAGAGTACCTGATTTTCCATAAGAATATTTCAACAGCTACAGCCAGTCGCGACCTCTTATTCGGAGTCAAACATAAAATCCTTAAAAAATCAGGAAAAAGAGCCCTGACCCGCTATAAATTTTGAGGTTCATTTCTCGACACATTTGTCCATCTATGTTATAATAAACCATCATGAATAAAGTTTATTTTGCTTTAGGTCTGCATTTTCACCAGCCTGTTGGGAATTTTAGTGAGATCTTGGAGCGGGCGTATGAGAAGTGTTATAAGCCATTTCTGGAGGTCTATTCTAAGTATCCTAATATAAAGATGTCCCTGCATCTCTCTGGTAATCTCCTGGATTATTTTGAGAAAGCGCATCCTGAGTTTTTGGATAAGGTCAAAGCTCTTATTGATCGCGGTCAGGTGGAGATCATGGGAGGAGGATATTACGAGCCTATACTACAGGCAATACCGCAGAAGGATAGGGTTGGCCAGATAGAGATGCTTTCAAGGTATTTTGAGAATAGATTTGGAAAAAGGCCAACTGGCTTGTGGGTGCCGGAAAGGGTATGGTCTCCTGAGATAATACCAGATCTAGCTAAGTGCAACATGAAGTATGCTGTTTTAGATGACGCGCATCTAATAAAAGCAGGCGTTAGCGAGGATGATTTATACGGGTATTTCATGACTCAGGACAAGGATACAAAGATCGCTATATTTCCTTCAGACAAGGCTCTTCGTTACATAATACCTTTCAGGCCGCCCCGCGATACAATAGATTACTTCAGGGACATTGCAAGGAAAAAGACTGCACCGCTATTCATCTATGGGGATGATGCTGAGAAATTCGGGGAATGGCCTTATACGCATGACTGGGTGTATAAAAAAGGCTGGCTGGATAGTTTTTTTAAAAGCCTTACCAGGAATCAACAGTGGATAGAGACGATCAGGTTTTCTGATTACTTGTCGCTATTCCAGCCCCTAAAAGAGCTCCATGTCCCAGAGGCATCTTATGAGGAGATGATGGAGTGGGCAAATGGATCGTGGATGAATTATTTAGAGCGCTATCCTGAGTCAAATCAGATGCACAAGCGAATGACGCTTATAAGCGAGAGGGTCACAGGCCTGGTTAATAGCCCGCACTTTGAAGCTAACAGGAATAAGGTTATAGAGGCGAGAAGGGAATTATATAAAGGCCAGACTAATTGCCCGTACTGGCACGGTGTATTTGGTGGGATCTACATGCATCATTTAAGGGGCGCAGTGTACGAGCATCTTATAAATGCGGACAGGATCTGCGACGAAGTAGAGGAAACATATCAAAATGGCTCTGTCAATACAAGGGATATTGATTTTTACAATGATGGCAATAGCACTGTGATCTGCGAGAACAAGGATTTTTTTCTATGCATAGATCCTGCGAGCGGAGGCGTTATAAGGGAACTGGACTATAAGCCAAGGTCAGTTAATTTTGTAAATACGCTTGCAAGACGTAAAGAATCTTATCATACGAAGATTTTGGAAAGGATCAATAATAAGGTCACTGAGCCGCTCGCGATCCAAGAGGCTATTAAGAAGGTGGATCCCAGGATCAAGAAGGGGATTTTTTATGATAAGTTCAAGAGGGCGTGCCTGGTGGATCATTTTATAGATAAGGATCTGGAGAAGAATGATTTTGCGGATTGTAATTATGCTGATGATGGAGATTTTGCAGAGGGCCGCTATAATGTTGCGGAAGAAGAAGGCAGAGTTCTTTTGTCGCGCACAGGAAAACTCGGAGATAAATCAATAGAGGTTATGAAGGCGGTTTCTCTTTCGTCTGCTAAAGAAGTGGGGATTGTTTACACTTTGAAGAATAAGAGTAGCTCTAGAATCAATACATGTTTTGGCACAGAGCTAAACATAGCTATGCCCGGCGGCGAGACTGATAAGTTCGTAAGATCCGGCAATGCGTTTTCTGTAAAGGATGCGCAAGGCGCGCTGGAGCTTGATTTTATATTTTCCAAAAAGCCAGACAAGTTCTGGCACTTTCCAGTCCACACAGTCTCCCAATCAGAACGCGCGTACAGCCTGAGCTACCAGTCCCTGTGCATTTTCCCGATCTGGAACATAAAACTAGGCGCAGGAGAAGAATTCGAATTTTCCATAAGACTGATCGTGGTATGATTAGCTAAAGTAGACAAAACAGACAATGACTGTTTTGTCTACTTTTCAGTTGCATCCCACACATATTTATGCTATAAATAATAGCTTATTAAGGGTGGAGGAGTTTGTCCATGAATAAGAAGACTATAAAGGATATTGAGATTAAGGGTAAGCGGGTTTTGATGCGGGTGGATTTTAATGTGCCGTTGGATAAGGATTTGAGGATATCTGACGATACTCGTATACGCGCAGCGCTGCCTACTATAAAATATGCTGTGGAGCAGGGCGCAAAGGTGGTTTTGATGAGCCATCTTGGTCGGCCTAAGGGGCAGGTAGTTGATTCTATGAGACTGACACCTATTGCTGAGCGGCTTTCTGAGCTTTTAGGTAAGCCTGTTAAGAAACTGGATGAGTGTGTTGGCGCTGATGTAAAAAAGGTTGTATCTGGCATGAAGGTCGGAGATGTGGTTTTGCTTGAGAATCTCAGGTTTCATGCTGAGGAGACAAAGAATAATCCTGATTTTGCAAAGAAACTTGCTGCGCTGGGCGATGTTTATGTAAATGACGCGTTTGGTACTGCTCATCGGGCTCATGCTTCTACAGAAGGCGTTACAAAATTTATAAAGATCTCTGCTGCAGGATTTTTACTTGGCAAGGAGATTGAGTATTTTGATAAAGCCCTTTCTGATCCGCCAAAGCCATTTGTGGCAATACTGGGCGGCGCAAAGGTATCAGATAAGATCATGGTGATCGAGAATCTTTTGGAAAAGGTGCATGCGATTCTTATTGGTGGCGGCATGGCCTATACATTTATTAAGGCAGAGGGTAAAGAGATAGGAAATTCCAAGCTAGAGGCAGATAAGATAGATGTTGCAAAGTCACTGATAGAAAAGGCAAAGGCAAAGGGTGTAAAGATATTATTGCCTGTGGATCATTTGATCGCTGACAAGATCGATGCATATAGTAACACCAAGGTCGTAGATGAGACCATACCAGTTAACTGGATGGGTGTTGATATCGGACCCAAGACAGTGGATGAATTTAAGAAAGAATTGCGCAATGCCAAGATGATCATATGGAACGGGCCTTTAGGAATATTTGAAATATCGAAATTCGCAAGAGGCACAGAGGATGTGGCAAGATTTGTTGCAGGACTTGATAAGGCAATCACGATCATAGGCGGAGGCGACACAGCAAGCGCAATATCAAAGTTTGGATTAGAGAATGCAATGACGCACATCTCCACAGGAGGCGGAGCGTCATTAGAATACATGGAAGGCAAGGTGCTGCCAGGTATCGCAGCACTCAACGACAAATAGGAGATATAGATGAGACGACCGATTATTGCTGGAAACTGGAAGATGAATAAGACTGTACAAGAGGCCATGGATGTGGCTGTAGGGTTAAAGAGAAAATTCTATACTTTTTCAGAGGCAGATGTTGTGATATGTCCTCCATTTACAGCGCTCAGTAAAATACATGATGAGATAATAGACTCGAGCATAATGCTGGGGGCGCAGGATATGTATTGGGAGGCAGAGGGTGCTTTTACAGGAGAGATCTCGCCCAATATGCTAAGGGATGCTGGATGCAGATATGTGATCATAGGCCATTCTGAGAGAAGGCATATATTTGGAGAGACAGATGAAGATGTAAATAAAAAGCTCAAGATCGTGCTAAAACATGGCATGGTTCCTATAATGTGTGTTGGCGAAAAGCTTGAGGAACGGGACAATGGCATGACATTTGAAGTATTGGAAAAGCAGCTATCAAGGGGCTTAAAGGATTTTCAGAAGGATGAGGTAATGCGTATTGTCATAGCTTATGAGCCAGTGTGGGCAATTGGCACAGGAAGGACTGCCACGCCGCAGCAGGCGCAGGAGGCGCATAAGTTTATCCGGGATTTTATAGAGCGCACTTATACTAAAGAGGCAGCTGTGAAAGTCAGGATACAGTATGGTGGAAGCGTAAAACCTGATAACATTTCAAATCTTATGTCGCAGGAAGATGTAGATGGCGCGCTGGTGGGCGGCGCAAGCCTTGATGTAAATTCATTCACGGAAATAGTTAAAAACGCTGTTTTATAAGGAGGCAAAATGTACGGAGTGATCATTACTATACATGTAATCGCGAGTATCTTTTTGATACTGGTAATACTCTTGCAGGCGGGAAGAGGCGGAGGTCTGGCTGATTCATTCGGTGGTTCGCAGATGCAGAGCATGTTTGGCACAAAGAGCGCAAATGTACTTTCAAAGCTTACTGCTATATGCGCAGTCGCATTTATAGTAACGTGTCTGACTCTTGCGATTATTTCGAGCCGCAGGTCTAAATCTGTCGTAGATAAGGTTAATATACCTGCGCCTGTGTCAGTACCCCAGCAAACAACAACAGTTGATGTTAGTGTTGCAGAGCCAGAAGCAGAGGCAACTACTATAACTCCAGACCAGACGCAAGAGGAAGCTGAATAAGGTCTAATTTAATTATGCATGAGGACATGCTTAAAATTATAAGGGCCGTCTTTAAAAAGGCGGCCCTTTTGTTTTTATTGTTAGGTCTTTTAGGATTCAGGCCTGATTATGGGGATGCGATCGTGGCTGGCTCCATTGGCGAGCCGCGCACACTCATTCCTATATTAGCGTCTGATTCTGCGTCAGGCGCGATCTGTGGACTTGTATTCAATGGCCTTGTGAAATACGATAAGGATCTGAATTTAGTCGGAGACCTGGCTGAGACATGGGATGTCTCAGAAGACGGGCTTGAGATCACATTTTATTTAAGAAAAGGTGTAAGGTGGCACGACGGCGCGCCTTTTACAGCAAGGGATGTGGAATTTACTTATAAAAGCCTGATCGATCCGAATGTAAGGACAGCGTATAGCGGTGATTTTCAGATGGTTGAGAAATTCGATGTCTTGGATGACTATAGATTAAAGGTCACGTATAAAGAGCCGTTCTCGCCAGGCCTTTCGAGCTGGGGCATGAATATTATGCCGCGACATTTGCTTGAGAAAGAGGATCTAAATAAAACAGAATTTTCAAGATCGCCCATTGGCACAGGGCGATATAAATTTAGTCTCTGGAAAACAGGAGAGAGACTTGAGCTCGTCTCGAATCATGATTATTTTGAAGGGCGGCCGCATATTGATAGATATATTTACAGGATCATACCTGACCAGGCAACCATGTTTCTGGAGCTGCGCTCAGAGGGCGTAGATTATATTGGGCTTACGCCTTTACAATTCAGCCGCCAGACACAGACAAAATTTTTCAAAGAAGATTTTCAAAAGTTTCGCTTTCCGAGTTTTGGTTATACATATCTGGGATACAGTTTAAAGGATCCGAGGTTTCAGGATCTAAAGGTCAGGCAGGCAATAAATTATGCAATAGATAAGGAAGAGATTATTCGCGGCGTACTTCTGGGTCTTGGTAGGGTTGCAACAGGACCTTTTTTGCCAGAGTCATGGGCATACAATAAGGATGTTAAGGCCATAGGTTATAATCCTGATAAGGCGAGGCTGCTTTTGAAGGAAGCTGGGTGGCAGGATAGAGATGGTGACGGGATTTTAGAAAAAGATGGCGGGAAATTTTCATTTACTGTTGTTACAAATCAGGGAAATGAGCAGCGCAGGATGACAGCTGAGATTATTCAGCGCAGGCTCAAAGAAGTAGGCATTGAGCTTAAGATAAAGATAATCGAATGGAGTTCTTTTGTGAGTGAATTTATTGACAAGCGCAGGTTTGAAGCTGTGCTTTTAGGCTGGGGCCTTGGCCAGGACCCTGATATGTATGATATCTGGCATTCGTCAAAGACAAAAGAGGGCGAATTTAATTTTGTTGGGTATGGAAATAAAGAGGTGGATGGGTTGCTTTTAGAAGGCCGCCGCACTTTTGATCAAAACGAACGCGCAAGGATCTATCACAGGATCCATGAGATCCTTTACGAGGAGCAGCCGTATCTATTTTTATACGTTCCAGACAGTCTGCCTATTATTCATGGCAGGTTTAAAGGCATTGAGGTCGGCGCAGCAGGCATTGGCCATAATTTCATAGAGTGGTACGTGTCGAAAAGCGAACAGAAATACATAAGATAGCGCGTTAAAAGCCGAGGTCCAGCCTCGGCAGGATATGATTAAATATATTTTTCGTAGAATAATAGGGCTAATTCCACTTCTCCTGGGTATAACCATAATTACCTTTGCAGTGATACATCTTGCGCCAGGTAAGCCCACTGACATGGAGACGCAATTTAATCCAAAGGTCTCGCTCGAGGCCAGGCAGAGGATGATGACTTTGTATGGGCTGGATAAGCCTATTCATGTGCAGTATACAGATTGGCTCAAAAGGCTTTTGCGATTTGATTTCGGTGTTTCTTTTGTTGATTCAAGGCCAGTCATTAAAAAGATAGGTGAGCGCATACCAGTTACGCTTGGCATAAATCTTGCATCAATGATCTTGATCTTATTGATCGCTATTCCTATAGGCGTGAGCTCTGCAGTAAAAGAGAAAAGTTTCTATGATAGATCAATGACAGTGTTCGTGTTCATTGGTTTTGCCATACCTACTTTCTGGCTGAGCTTGATGCTTATGGATCTTGTAGGTGTGCGGTGGGGGCTTTTGCCTGTCTCAGGCATAAAGTCGTTGGAGTTCGATAAGTTTAATTTTGTTGAGAAGGTGATTGATATTGCGCGGCATTTAATCCTGCCTGTTATTGTTTCAGCATTCGGAGGCCTTGCTGGGATCTCACGATATATGCGCAGTAACATGGTGCATGTCTTGAAACAGGATTATATCAGGACTGCAAGGGCAAAGGGTCTGAAGGAAAAAGATGTGATTTATAAGCACGCTCTAAAGAATGCGCTTTTGCCAGTCGTGACTATTTTAGGATTATCAGTGCCAGGCCTTATAGGCGGCAGTGTTATATTTGAATCGATTTTCAGCATCCCTGGTATGGGCAGACTTTTTTACGAATCAGTAATGGCTCGGGATTATCCTGTGATTATGGGAGTCTTAGTGATTGGCGCAGCACTGACCTTATTAGGAAATCTCCTGGCAGATGTCTCTTACGCAGCAGTTGATCCAAGGATAAAGTATGAATAAATTAATGATTTTTGGAATCGTAATTGTGGCCTTTTTTGCAATAATAGCAATCCTTGCGCCATTTATTGCACCTTATGATCCTGGCAAGATTGATATTGAAAATATTCTTATAGGGCCGTCAAAGGCGCATCTTTTTGGTACTGATAGTCTGGGCAGGGATTTATTTAGCCGCATGGTTTATGGCACGCGCATATCTTTATTGGTCGGCCTGATAGCAGTGGGTATTTCTGCGCTTATTGGAATTTTACTGGGGTCAATCGCAGGCTATTACGGCAGGTGGGTGGATCTCTTGATCATGAGATTTGTAGATATCATGCTTTGTTTCCCAACATTTTTTCTAATATTAGCTGTGATCGCGCTTTTAGAGCCAAGTATAGTGAACATTATGCTTATAATCGGCATTACGAGCTGGATGGGTGTTGCGCGACTCATCAGGGCAGAGATATTGAGTTTAAAGGAAAGGGATTTTATATACGCTGAGAGGGCGATCGGCGCAAGTGACTTCAGGATCATCGTAAAGCACCTGATCCCCAATGCCATGGCGCCTGTACTCGTGAGCATCACCCTTGGCATCGCAGCTGCGATTTTAGTGGAGTCGAGTCTGAGCTTCCTGGGCATAGGCGTGCAGCCACCCACGCCAAGCTGGGGCAACATCTTGAGTGAGGGCAAATCCGTAATGGGCGCAGCCTGGTGGATGATGCTATTCCCAGGCCTGGCGATTTTCATAACAGTGTTAGGCTATAACCTTCTCGGCGAAGGCCTTCGCGAGAAACTTTTAAAGACTTAAGTTGACAGTTTAGCCAGGCTCCTCCTCTGTAGGCCAGGTTTAAACCTGGCCTACAGAGGAGGAGTAAAGTTGAGGAAAAATAGGCATGTTTTTACGGATAGAGGGTTTGAGGGTTGAATATAGTGGGGTAGAGGTTGTGCGAGGACTTGACTTGGATATCCCGAAGGGGGAGTGCGTGGGTCTTGTGGGCGAGTCAGGGTGCGGCAAGACTACTGTTGGACTTGCTATAACTCGGCTGATACCTATTCAGAAAGGCAGGATCTTATTGGAAGACAGAGATGTCATGACTCTAAATCCTGAGGAATTGAGAAAGATCAGAGGCAAGAAGATCTCATATGTATTTCAGGATCCGTTTAGTTCACTCAATCCTGTTTTTACTGTTTATGATCAATTAAAGGAATGCCTGTCTGATGCAGGAAGGATTCCCGAGATTTTAGAAAGTGTCGGACTTGGTAAAATAATCGGCAAAAAGATCTATCCTCATGAACTCTCAGGCGGCATGCAGCAGCGTGTAATGATAGCCATGGCCATTGCGTCAAAGCCGGACCTACTCATCCTGGATGAACCTACAACAGCCCTGGATGTAACTATCCAAAATCAGATACTAGATCTTATAATGGGGCTGAAGAAAAGGATGGGACTTTCTATTTTATTTATTTCGCATGATTTAAAGACAGTCTTCAGGCTTGCTGATAGAGTAGCTGTAATGTATGCAGGTAGAGTTGCGGAACAAGGGCCGAGGGATAAAATAGTTTCATCGCCCAGTCACCCATATACAATGGGTTTAATAGATTCGATCCCGTCTCTTGAGCACAGAAAGAAGAAATTTAATGTGATCGAGGGTAGGACACCTTTATTTTCTGATTTACCACAGGGGTGCAAGTTTTATCCTCGGTGTAAATTTAAAGTAGACAAGTGCGCAAGAGAAGAGCCGCAGCTGGAAAGTATTTCTGAGCAGCATTTCTCGCGCTGTATCAGATCAAAGGAGCTTTTACTGGATGGAGCTAATAAAGGTAAGTAATCTAAAAAAAGTCTTTCCAAAACACAAGGTCGCTGCTGTTGATGGCGTGGATTTTTCTGTGTTTAAAGGTGAGATACTGGGCTTGGTGGGTGAGTCAGGTTGTGGCAAGAGCACACTCGGCCGGTCGATCCTGCGGCTTACAGATGCACAGGAAGGAAGAGTTCTCTATGAAAATGAGGACTTATTAAAGGTATCTAAGTCGCAAATGAGAGGGATGCGAAAGAATCTGCAGATGATATTCCAGGATCCATACACGTCTTTAGATCCACGCATGAGGACAGGAGAGACTCTGGAAGAGGTTCTTATGATTCACGAGAATTTTTCCAGAAAAAAGAGAAAGGCTCGTGTGATAGAGATTTTGGAAATGGTAGGACTTGGCGAAACCTATCTAAAGCGCCTCCCGTCTGAACTTTCTGGCGGAGAGCGCCAGAGGGTCGGCATTGGTAGGGCCCTGGCAACTGACCCTGAGTTCATCATATGCGATGAACCTGTGTCGAGCCTTGATATCTCTATCCAGGCGCAAATCTTGAATCTTTTAATGGATCTTCAAAAGACAAAAAATCTTACATATCTATTTATAAGTCACGATTTAGGAGTAATAGCGTCTATCTGTGACAGGGTTATGGTGATGCAATCAGGAAGATTTGTGGAAACAGGTCTATGCGAGGAGATTTTTAGGGATCCAAAGCACGAATATACCAAGAAATTATTGCATTCTAGTAGTTTGCATTTTGAATAGATTTGTTATATAATATTGCTTCTATAATAGGAGGTTGATTTGGAAAAGGTTCTTACATTTATAATGGCTGGTGGAAAAGGCGAGAGGCTTTCTCCTCTTACAGAAGAGAGGACCAAGCCAGCAGTGCCTTTCGGAGGGGTATATAGGATCATAGATTTTACGCTTTCTAACTGCGTAAACTCTGGATTGCGTAGGATCCATGTGCTTACACAATACAAGTCCTATTCGCTTACAAGACATATCTCTGGAGGATGGAATGTCTTGAATGGCGAGCTGGGAGAATATATAGATATCATACCTGCTCAGCAGCGCCTTGATGAGAGCTGGTATCAGGGTACAGCTGATTCTCTTTACCAAAACATCTATGCCATCGAGGATGAGAAGCCGGATCGCGTTTTAATACTCGCTGGAGACCATGTCTATAAGATGGATTATAAAGACATGCTGGATTTTCATGCGGCCAAAGGCGCGGATGTTACTTTGGGTGTTGTGCAGGTGCCTGCTGAGACGGCGGCCAAGCTTGGTGTGTGCGAGATCAATAGCGAATCGAGGCTGGTAAAATTGACAGAAAAACCCGGCCCTGAGGCAGCTAAATTTAAGGGTTCAAAGGATCTATTTGTGTCAATGGGCATATATGTCTTTAACAGGCTGGTCCTGGAGAATGTTTTATGCGAGGACGCAAAGAATAAAAAATCCTCGCATGATTTTGCCAAAGACATTATACCTATTATGCTCAAGAAATATAAGATCTACACTTATAATTTCGCGCATAAAGAAGAAAATGAACCAAAATACTGGCGCGATGTCGGAGACATAGATGCATATTACGAGGCCAATATGGAGCTCGTGAAGATCCTGCCGCGTTTTAATCTTTATGACAAGGATTGGCCGTTCAGGACTTACCAGAAACAGTTCGGCCCGTCCAAAACTGTGTTTGCGCAAGGTAATGAAAAAAGGATAGGCATGGCATTGAATTCACTAGTCTGCAATGGTTGCGTAATAAGCGGCGGTAAGGTCAATTCGAGTATTCTTTCACCTAATGTCAGGATAAACAGTTTTTCAGAAGTGGTGGATTCTATTCTTATGGAAGGTGTGGAGATAGGTAGGCATGCTAAAGTCAAGCGGACGATCATTGATAAATATGTTAAGATCCCGCAGAAGATGGAAATAGGTTTTGACCTGGAAAAAGATAAGAAGAGATTTACTGTTACGGATTCAGGCATAGTCGTCATACCAAAAGGTACGGTATTGTGAGATGATAAGAAAAGCTGTCATAAATGACGTAAAAGAGATACAGGAGCTTATAAACTTCTACGCAAAAAAGGACAAGATGCTCCCGCGTTCTGTAAATGAGCTCTATGAGAATCTCAGGGATTTTTTTGTATACGAGAAGAATGGAAAGGTCGCAGGCTGCGTGGCGCTTCATATCAGCTGGGAAGACCTTGCTGAAATAAAATCCCTTGCTGTAGTAGAGTCAAAGCAGAAACA
The DNA here is from genome assembly GCA_030765235.1 of Candidatus Gorgyraea atricola. Classification (NCBI taxonomy): domain Bacteria; kingdom Pseudomonadati; phylum Candidatus Omnitrophota; genus Candidatus Gorgyraea; species Candidatus Gorgyraea atricola. The sequence continues at coordinate 325,611 of JAVCCW010000029.1, forward strand.
GAAAATAGGCACAGCCCTGGTTGATGCGGGCCTTGAAGATGCTAAAAAATTAAAGGTAAAGCGCGTATTCGCACTTACGTATGTACCTAAATTTTTTGAGAAACTTGGGTTTAAGAAGGTAGAGCATTCAGAATTGCCACATAAGATCTGGTCAGAGTGCATCAGGTGCGTGAAATTTCCAGATTGCGAAGAGACGGCGTTGGTAAAAGATATTTAAAGGCAAAGGCCTTTGCGACAAATATGTAGGTCACACAATAGCAGCTTATAGCAGCTGTAGGGCACACTTCAGTGTGCCAAAGATATTTAAAATTTCATATTATGTCATATACAATTACTGAAAAAATATTACTGAAGCATACTGACAAGAAATCTATCGTGCCTGGGGATTTTATCTACGCAGAGATTGATATGGCGCTTGGGAATGATATTACCGCGCCTATTGCCATAAAGGAATTCGAGTCTGCCGGAGCCAGGAAAGTTTTTAACAGAAAAAAGATCGCGCTTGTACCTGATCACTTTACGCCTGCCAAGGATAAGAAGAGCGCGGACCAGGCAAAGATCCTTAAGGAATTTGCCAGAAAGCATAATATAGAGAACTATTTTGAAATAGGCCGCATGGGTGTGGAGCACGTGCTTTTGCCAGAGCAGGGACTTGTCGGGCCGGGCCAACTCATTATAGGTGCTGATTCTCATACCTGTACGTATGGAGCACTTGGCGCATTCTCAACAGGTGTTGGCTCTACGGATCTTGCAGCAGGTTTCATAACAGGACGCGTATGGTTAAAGGTGCCTGAGAGCATGAAATTTATTTATTATGGCAAGCCTGGAAAATGGACAGGCGGCAAGGATTTTATTTTACACACTATTGGAGATATTGGCGTAGATGGCGCATTGTACAGGGCCATGGAATTTACAGGCGAGGCCATACGAAGGCTACCAATGGATGATAGATTTGCGATGTGTAACATGGCGATCGAGGCTGGTGGGAAGTCTGGGATTATTGAGGCGGATGATGCGACTATTAAATATTGCCTAGCGTCAGGGACAAGGGACCCCATACGAAAATCAAAGATTTCGTACGGGGCAGGCATGGGACAAGGGACAAGGAGTGATAAAGACGCCAGGTATTGTGAGACGCGGGAATATGATGTTAGTAAGATCGAGCCGCAGGTTTCTGCGCCGCATTTGCCTAGCAATGCCGGGGCTGTGAGCAAGTTTAAGAAAATAAATATAGATCAGTCAGTGATCGGCTCATGCACAAATGGCAGGATAAGTGATCTGAGGATAGCTGCAAAGATCTTGAAAGGCAAAAAGGTTGATTCAGGAGTCAGGCTGATAATCATACCGGCTACACAAAAGATATATGTACAGGCAATGGAAGAAGGCCTTGCAGATATCTTTATTGATTCAGGCGGTGTTTTTTCAACGCCCAGCTGTGGGCCATGTCTTGGCGGACACTTGGGTATTTTAGCAAAAGGCGAACGCGCAATCGCCACCACGAACAGAAACTTCCGCGGCAGAATGGGGCATCCTGAGAGCGAAGTCTATCTCTCGAACCCAGCTGTAGCTGCGGCCAGCGCAATAAAAGGAAGGATAGCTCATCCTGATGAAATTTAAAGGTAAGGTCTGGAAATTCGACAACGATGTAAATACAGATGAGATCATACCCGCTCGTTTTCTCAACACGCAGGACCCTAAAGAGCTTGGAGAACATTGTATGGAAGACATTGATGCGGGTTTTTCCAAAAAGGTCTCTAAGGGCGATATAATCGTAGCAGGCAAAAACTTTGGTTGTGGTTCTTCAAGAGAGCACGCGCAGATCTCTATAAAAGGCGCAGGCGTATCATGTGTGATAGCAGAGAGTTTTGCCAGGATCTTTTACAGAAACGCGATCAATGTGGGACTTCCGATAATTGAAATAAAAGATACAGCAGATATAAAAGAAGGAGACTACCTGGAGGTAGACTTAGATAAAGGCACAGTTTTAAATCTAACAGAAGACAAGCAATATGAAACTCAACCGCTTTCCGGATTTATACAGGAAATAATTTCATCAGGCGGGCTTCTAAAATGGATCCGCCTTCGCCAAGGCTTCGGCGGACAGGTAAAAAGGAGGGGTTCCAAGTGCATAAAATAGCAGTTCTCCCAGGAGATGGAACAGGGCCAGAGGTTATCAGAGAAGGATTAAAGGTTTTGAAGGCAGTAGCTGAGAAAACAGGTTTTAAATACGAGACCGTAGAATATGATCTGGGCGGAGACAGGTACTTAAAGACCAAAGAGCTCGTGCCTGATTCTGTTTTAAAGGAGCTTTCTAAGGTAGACGGCATATATCTCGGCGCAATAGGCCATCCTGGGGTAAAGCCAGGTATCCTGGAACAGGGAATTCTTTTAAAACTCAGGTTTCATTTTGACCAATATATAAACTTAAGGCCAGTAAAACTCTATCCAGGTGTGTGGACGCCTGTGAAAGACAAAGGCCCTGAGGATATAGACTTTGTAGTGGTAAGAGAAAATACAGAAGGGCTATATAAGGGGCTCGGCGAATTCAAGAATAAAGGCACAAAGGATGAAGTCGCGCTCCAGATATCTCATAATACAAGAAAAGGTGTTGAGCGCTGTCTCAGATTTGCGTTTGAATATGCGAAAAAGAGAAATAAGAGGAAGCAGCTTACACTTTGCGGTAAGACAAATGTTTTAACATATGCATGGGATCTGTGGCAGAGGACGTTTGATGACGTAGCAAAGGAATATAAGGATGTAAAGACAGACTATACGCATGTAGACGCAACATGCATGTGGATGATAAAAAACCCCGAGTGGTTTGATGTTATTGTGACAGATAATATGTTCGGCGACATTATTACTGACTTGGGCGCAATGATCCAGGGCGGCATGGGTATTGCTGCAGGTGGGAATATAAATCCGGAGGGCATCTCCATGTTCGAACCAATAGGCGGCTCAGCGCCAAAATACACTGGCAAGAACGTGATCAATCCGCTCGCAGCTATCTGCGCAGGTGGCATGATGCTCGAGTATCTGGGCGAAGAAAAAGCAGCAGCCATGATCGAGAAATCAGTAATGAAAGTAACAGGAGAAAAGCTAAAAAGCCTTTCAGCGGGAAAGATGGGATACTCGACTAGCGAAGTAGGCGACCTAGTCGTTCAAAACCTATAGAGGTAATTATGTCTAAAAAATATAATGTTGCAATAGTCGGAGCTACTGGGGTAGTGGGTAGCGAGTTTATAAAGGTATTGGAAGAGAGACGGTTTCCTGTTAAGGAGATTCGTTTGCTGGCATCTGGCCGCTCAAAAGGCAAGATGCTAAAGTTTTATGGAAAGGATTATGAGGTACAGGAGCTTACCAGGGATTCCTTTAAAGGCATTGAGGTCGCACTGTTTTCAGCAGGAGGAGGCATAAGTAAGGAATTTGCGCCTATTGCTGCAAAAGCAGGAGCGATTGTAGTAGATAATTCCAGTGCATGGAGAATGGATCCGGAGGTGCCACTAGTAGTTCCTGAGGTAAATCCTGGCGCAATAAAGAGACACAAGGGTATTATTGCAAATCCAAATTGCTCGACTATACAGATGGTAGTTGTCTTAAAGCCGATTCACGACGCTGCAAAGATAAAACGCGTAGTTGTATCCAGCTACCAGTCTGTATCTGGATGGGGCAAAGAGGCGGTAGATCAGCTTGATGCGGAGATAGAATCATACGTTAGCAACAAGCAACAAGCAACAAGCAACAGGGGGAGTAAAATAAAGCGAGTGTTGCCGGCGCAGATCGCGTTTAATGTGATTCCGCATATAGATGTATTCTTGCCAAATAGATACACCAAAGAAGAGATGAAGATGGTAAATGAGACTCAGAAGATCATGGAAGATACCAGCATCAAAGTCACTGCGACCTGCGTACGAGTGCCAGTAGTGATCTCACATGCAGAGGCAGTCAATGTTGAGACTGAGAAAAAATTAAGCGCGGACGAGGCTACCGAGATCCTGAAAAAGGCACCTGGCGTTGAGGTAATAGACGATATATCAAAAGAAAAATACCCCCTTCCTATAGATGCCGCAGGAAAAGATCCAAGTTATGTTGGCAGGATTCGCGAAGATGAATCCATAAAGAACGGTCTTAATCTCTGGATTGTCAGCGACAATCTGCGCAAGGGCGCAGCGCTAAACGCAGTCCAAATCGCCGAGCTCTTGATAGCTTGAGAAAAAGCCGAGGCTGGACCTCGGCTTTTTTGATAATCTAATGGTACGCAATATCCGACTCATAATCGAATACGACGGCACAAGGTTTTGTGGCTGGCAGGCGCAGCGCAAGCGCAAGAGAAAGACAGTGCAGGAAGAGATCGAAAAGGCAGGGAAAAGACTTTTCGGAAAAAAGATTAGTTTAATAGGCTCTGGACGTACAGATTCTGGCGTGCATGCACAAGCCCAGATAGCAAATTTCAGGATAGATTCAAACCTACCTCTGCGTAATATCAAAAAAGGTCTAAATAGCCATCTCCCTAAAGACATCGCGATCCTTTTAGCTGAAGAAGTAAAGCCAAATTTCCACGCTAGGTTCAATGCAAAAGAAAAACTTTACAAATATACAATCATAAATAGAAAAGTCCGCTCGCCTTTATTGAATAGACATGCAGCATTAGTTTTTTATAATCTGGATCTAAAAGCAATGCGAAAGGGCGCTGGCTATTTAATCGGCAAGAAAAACTTTAAATCATTCCAGACATCTGACAAAAAAGAAAAAGATCCTGTAAGAAAAATTACAAGACTCAGCATCACAGGCAAGCTGCCTTTAATAGAGATATATATCCAGGCAAACGGGTTTCTCTATAATATGGTCCGTAATATTGTGGGCACATTGATAGATGTGGGTAGAGGCAGGACAAAACCAGAGGCAGTTAAGGAGATTTTGAAAAAGCGGCATCGCGTATCAGCTGGCCAAACTGCCCCTGCAAAGGGGCTGTGTTTAGTTGAGGTGTTTTACTAAAGCCCCTTACCCAACCCTCTCCTCTGTAGGCCGGGTTTAAACCCGGCCTACAGAGGTGGTGTAGGGAGAGGGAGAAAGGGTGAGGAGAGTATATGACATGGGCTACAAAGTCGCTTTAGAAAAATCATGGGAAGTGCTTCAGGAATCTGGGAAGAAAAGTGTAAGATTCCTAAACGACGAGTACGAAGTGGACTTTTCTAAAAAATCAGTCCTTTCATTGTCCTCTCATGTTGAGGCAAAGGAATATTATAAGATTTTAATCCTTCATTACCTTGCAAATGAACACAAGGTTTCAAATATTGAGAATGATAAGTGGATTTCTTTCAAAGAATTAGAAGGCGGCAAGGAGTATTTTTCAGCATTTCGTAACAGGGCGATAGAACCTATCCTGAGAAAATATGGAGATAGTTCTAAAGATGTATCTATCCAGATTTTTCCTAAGATAAATGTCCAGGTTAAGGTCTGGGCAAAGGACGAGGAGTTTGACGCAGATTGTAATATGCTATTTAACGAGAGCATTAAAGAGATCCTTCCAACAGAAGACGTAGCTGTTCTTGGCGGTATAGTAGCTTCGCAAATATGATGAAAAACATTATCTATATAATAATCGCTGTAGTCTTTATATTTGGATATATACGCTATTTTGAATATAAGTCGCTTTATTTTCCAATGAAGGAGATAGAGATCACGCCAAGCGCTGTGGGGCTTAGCTATGAGGATGTGTATTTCCAGGCTGAGGATGGTGTTAAGATTAATGCATGGTTTATACCAGCAAAGGATTCGAGGTTTACTCTGCTATTTTCGCATGGCAATGGCGGCAATATAAGCCACAGGGTAGAGAAGATTTTATTTTTAAATGGGTTGGGCCTGGATGTCTTTATCTTTGACTATCGTGGATATGGGAAAAGTTCTGGCAGGCCATCTGAAAAGGGATTTTATAAGGATATGGATGCAGCGTATGATTGTCTGGTGACTAAGAGAAAAATTTCACCGGAACGTATCATACCTTATGGTGAGTCTTTAGGCGGCCCAGTAGCGCTTGAACTTGCTCGAAAGAAAGAGGTAAGGGCCGTGATTACAGAATCCACGTTTAGCTCTACTATGGATATGGCAAAGGCGCTTTATCCAATATTCCCAAGTTTTCTCATGGCAGAAAGATTCGATTCGCTAGCTAAGATCAAAGACGTAAAAGTACCCAAACTCATTATCCACAGCAAAAACGACGACATCGTACCATTTAGCCTCTCTCTAAAACTCTTTAACTCCGCCCCAGACCCCAAAACCCACCTAATCCTAATAGGCAGCCATAACAGCGCTTACGTGGATTCAAAAGACGTATACCTATCAGGAATTAGTGAATTTTTGAGAGGCTTATGAAAACCAAAGTTTACTACGAGGTGGATCCGCATAATAGGCTTGTTATTAAGAGCCCGTCGAAGAAGTCTAATGTAAAGAAGTTTCGCAGGGTTGTTGAAGGCCGGTTTAGGGCAGATGGGAAAAATCGGCTGTATTACGAGGTTTTTAAATCTTCCAAGAGTGACACTCCTCAAAAGATAAAATTTTCTGGCAAATATTCTCTGGATAAAAAGCATAATCTTATTTATACGTTAGATAAGTGGAGTAATCAGTGTGAGGGCAATCGACTTAGGTTAAAGACGAAACTTCTGGATGCTGGAAAGAATGAGATCATGTTTTTAGTTCAGTCTCGAGATCCTTCTAAGGGTAAGAGGCGTATTTATACAATGAAGCTGCATGGCAAATGGCAGGCAGATAAGAATAATAGGCTTTGTTTTGGGATAGAAAAGACCAGGAATAAATTAACCTTATCAAATGCATGGCAGATAAACAAGAACAATGAGATAGTCTATAAATATGGCAGACAGCCAGAGGCTATTGTGTTAAAAGGTAAATGGCAGATAAGGAAAAAACATAGATTGGGATATGTCTTGGAGAAAAGACTCGATTCTGGATTTAACTTCAGGACATCGCTTGGCCAGATAGTGCCAAAGAAAAAAAAGACATACCTAAAGTTCGATGTTATTATAGATATAACAAAGAGGAAGAGGATAAAAAGAAAAATTACTTTTTGCGGTACGTGCAAGCTTACTAAAGATGGAAGGATTTTATTAGAAATGTCTCCTGGTAAAGAAAAGAAACTTAGCCTGAAATTAACAAAGCGCATGGCCTATATTGAGTCTTTTATTAAAGGCAGGGAAAGATATTTAGGCGGAGGTATTGCTTTTAGATGGTAGAGTATAGTTTAATCAAAAATTTTGATAACTCAGTAGAGCAGTTTAAGGATAAGGTTGCTATTTTATCTGGTTCAACGTCACTGACTTATGCAGAGCTTGGCGAGAAGATAAAAAATACCGCATGTTACATATCTTCATTAGGCATTGAAAAAGGTGACAGGGTTGCGATCATTCTTGATAATGGGCCAGAGTTTGCGAGCGTATTTTTTGCATTGGCTTATATAGGCGCGGTCGCGGTTCCTCTTGATCCAAGGATGACAGAGAAGGATGTAGCAAACATCATGTCTGACTCTGGCGCAAAGATCCTTCTTACAATTGATAAAATAAAAGAACTAGACCCACCGCAAGTTTTTGAGAAAGCCATAGTAGAACCAGACGACCTTATAGTGCTGCTTTACACCTCTGGCACCACAGACCTTCCAAAAGGTGTAATGCTCACGCATAAGAATCTGTGCTCGAATTTTAATTCTTTGAGGAAGATGAAGATCTTTACGCCAAAGGATACGATATTATCAATTCTCCCGCTTTACCATTCCTATTCACTCATGACTACGCTTATCGCGCCTCTTTTTTCAGGTTCAAAGATCGTGTATGTCTCTAGTGACTGGCCAGAGAAATTAGCTGACTATATAAAGGAAGCTGGAACAACCGTATTTATAGGTGTACCGCAGATTTATCACATGATGCATTCGCGCATGATTAAAAAGCTTAGCAGTATAGAAGGCCTTAAGGGGCTATTTGTAAAATCAGTAATAGCTCTTGGCCTTACAAAGGTACTTTTGCCCAAGGTCAAAAACGCCTTTGGAAAAAGGCTTCGCTTTTTTATAAGCGGCGGCGCAAAGCTGGATGCTACAGTGGCAAGGGATTTTTTCAAGCTTGGCTTTAAGATATTGGAAGGCTATGGCCTGACTGAAACTTCTCCTGTTGCAAGTATAAATCCAGTGAAAAGGCCAAAGATAGGGTCGATTGGCACGCCTGTTCCTGATGTAAGGATGAGGATCTTGAATCCAGATTCCAGCGGCGTAGGCGAGATCGTGATCCAGGGCCCAAATGTCATGAAAGGCTACTATAAGAATGAGGAAAAGACAAAAGAGGTGCTTAAGAATAACTGGTTTTATTCAGGCGACCTGGGATACAAGAATAGAGATGGATATTTTTATATTACAGGCAGGTCTAAAGAGGTGATAGTACTTAGCTCAGGCAAGAATATCTATCCTGAGGAGATTGAAAAGCATTATTCGAATACGTCCTACATAAAAGAAATGTGTGTTATAGGCGTATTAAAGGGAAAAGGCAATAGTAAGCTTGAATATCTGCATGCGATTGTTGTACCAGACCTTGAGTTTTTTAAAGAGCGCGGCGAAATGAATGTGAATCAAGTGTTAAAGGCCACATTTGATAATCTCTCTAAAGACATACCTGGCTATAGGCATATCATGGGATTTACTGTGACAAAAGAGGCTCTGTCGCGTACTGTGCTGGGCAAGCTCAAGCGATATGAGATCGAGAAAAAATTCCTTCCTGTTATTTTAGAAGAGACAGAGGAAGAAAAAGCTGTGAGTCCAGAAGATCAGGCTTTGCTTCAATCTGATACAGCGAAAAGGCTAATAGCGTGCATAAAGGATGCGCTTGAGATAAAAGGGGATGCGCATCTTAATGACAGTATTGAGCTTGATCTGGGAGTGGATTCACTTACCAGGGTAGAGCTTGTTCTGGCTGTTGAGAAGTGTTTTAACATAGAGATATCGGATGAGATGATCGCGGCGGGGATATTTACGGTTAAGGATATTCTTACGAAAGTTGAAGAACTCTTGGCAAGTGACAAGCGACAAGTGACAAGCGACAAGGGCGTGGAAAGAGCTATTCACTGGGCTGGGATTTTGAAGCAGGAATTGGCAAAGGATTTTCAGGACAAGATATCGTTGGAGTTGAGCTGGATAGATTATGTGTTTACTTTTATAATTAAAGGGTGCGTTGGTTTATTTTTCAGGATTTTTTATAGGCTCAAGGTAGAAGGCGCGGAAAAGATACCTAAGAAAGGGCCTTATGTTTTATGTGTGAATCATACTAGTTTCCTGGACGGGTTTATTGTACTATCTGGTGTGCCGCTTAGGACAGAACTTGAGTTATTCTTTATTGGATTCAGGAGATATTTTATAGTGCCTATCATAAGGAATCTTGTAAGGCGCTCAAGGATCATTCCTGTAGATGCCACGCAGATCATAGAGGCAATGCAAGGCTCTGCGTATATCCTGAAGCACAATAAGGCCCTCTGTATATTCCCTGAGGGAGAGCGTTCTATTGACGGCGAGGTAAAGGAATTCAAGAAAGGTATTGGCATAATTGCAAAAGAACTAAATGCGCCACTTGTACCGGTTTATATCAATGGCGCTTTCAAAGCCTGGCCCAGGACACAGAAATTTCCAAAACTACACCCTATTAGCATAAAATTTGGCAGTCCTGTTGCACCTGATGTGTTAGCCAAGAAAGGCGACGCAAAAGACGAACACGAAGCAATTGCTGCAGGTATAAGAGGAGAGGTAATTAACCTTGGGTAACTTCGTAAGTTGTCCATTTGGACAACTTACGAAGTTACCCAAGGTAGAACAGGGGGATTGTATGAGCAAAGTAACAGTTAAAAAGCCCACCAAGGAAGAGCTGCAGAAGTTAGGCGTGGACAAATGGCCTACATGGACGAGTGAGGTAAAGAAATTTGACTGGGAATATAGCGACAACGAGACATTTTATGTGCACGAAGGCAAGGTAAAGGTAATCATAACTGACGGCCAGGAAGTCGAATTCGGCAAAGGCGACCTCGTAACATTCCCCAAAGGCGTAAAATGCACATGGGACGTAAAAGAATCTATCCGTAAGGTCTATAATTTCGGATAAGTTAACCCCATTCCAAATTCTGAGTGACGCGTAATTTATTTTTTGGAACTACTTGCGTGCAATTCTTAAAGATTATTTGATGATCTTTAAGAATTTGGAACGGGGTTCAATTCGTACAGTGAGTTACGAAAATCAGAGATTTCCGTAACTCAGGTGCTCATTGAAATGCACCTGGGATGTAAAGCAACCCATCCGCAAAGTCTATAACTTTGGATAACTTTACATTTTAGGTCTTGCTTTAAATGTAAAGTTATGTTATAATCTTTTTGAGTGCAAGGAGATATGGCCATGGAAGCATGGTCATATTGTGTCTGGGTTATGATGGGAATTAGAAAAGTTTATTATATAGCAGTAATATTGATGCTAATACTAATGTTAACATCAGGTGATGCGGTCTGTCTAGGCTCCCTCAGGCCATACATGCAGCTTGAAAAAGGTAAGAACAAAGAAATTAATCTAGATAAAGTTTCTTTGAGCGAGACAGAAGAGGTCGTTGAGGAATTTGACAATTTAGTTAGACTTAATATGAACTTTGAACCGGATAATGAAAAGCAGGATTATGGCAGCAAACCTCGATCAATGTTAATTCAACTTGTCAATGATTGGAGGAATTGGGAGTCAAATGAGAGACGTATTTTGGATTTATCATGTCATTTGTTGGGGATAGAAAATATTTTAGAATTCAAAACTATCAGACCCATTAAACCCATTATCCTTGCCGGTGGAAGAGGGTCAAGAGCAAATAATAAAGCCAAAGTTTTAGAGAGAGTCGACGGAAAGTCGACCATAATGCATATTTTAAATAATATTTTAATCCTAAAAAAGAGCAACCTGGGATTTCAGATCGAAATAGAGAAACCTCTAATTGTGGTTAACTATGAAAATGCAGAGTTAATAGCAAATGCTTTAAAGGGTTATGAAGTTGAATATTTTATAGAAGAGAAGCCACTTGGCACAGGTAAAGGCGTATTAGAGACAGAAGAGCTTACGAGAGATTTTAAAGGCGATGTCTTAGTTTATTTAGGTGCCAGACCATGTGTATATACACCTAGTATTTTAAAGAGCATTCTTATACATCAGGCTATAGAATTTTCTTCCATGACGCTTATCACAACTGTAGTAAAAAAACCTTATGCACCGCTTGTAAGGGATCCAGAAAATAGTTTTGTGATTGATAGTGTAGAGACACACTTGGAAAAAGCGAAAGCACCTCCTATAGGCGAGAGCAATATAGGTGTTTATCTTGTAAGGAAGCAGGATCTATATTGGCCGTTACATGAAGCACATAATGAATTATATAATGCTGCTGATAATACTTACAAGTGGCCGGGAGAGCTAGGATTTGTCAATCAGATGGTACGCAGGTTAGCTGCAGAAGATAGACTAGTAATCAGTTTACCCTTGGCTAATACTGAAGAGGGGTCCGGTATTAGATTCGCAGGTGATAGTCATGCAATGCACATATCAAGAGAACATTTATTAACATCCATTAAAAGCATTGCTCCGCGGTATGGATTATAGAAAAACCTGGGAGCCATTTTATGATAACTATTAGAAAAGTTTATTATATAGGACTAATATTTACGCTAATAGCAATGTTAGCGGCAGGTGATGTGGTCTGCGCCCAAGACCTGCTCAGGCCGTATATGCAGCTTGAAGCAAAAACAAAGAAGCCCAACAGGCGGCAGAGGATTTTGGGGGAGAATGAGAAAGAGGTTGAGTATTTAGGGAAGATAGCAACTGCAGCTAGTAGGGGTGAAAATGCGCTGGAGGGAAAAGCAAGGATGTTGTTTGAGAGATTGACTGAAGATCCTGAGTCTGATTTGCTGGATACAGTAGAATTCGATAAAAGATTTATTACTTGGTTTTATGCTGTATTTAATCCTTATGAGCCAACAAAAGTGGCAAAGGAATATTTAGAAAAATATCCCGGCATATTTAATCAGAGTTACGATAATGATGTCGCCAAGATAAAAAGTTTATTTAAAAGAATATTTCATGCTGCAGCATTAAAGGAATTAGACTTGTCAAAGAAAAATATCAAAGAATTAGAGCAATATATGATTCTACATAGTGATTCTCTGTCAATGAGAGGTGAAAAAATAGAGAAAATGTCCAAGTTGCTTAAAACAGGCAAGCCTAAATCCCATAAAGAGATTTTTTATAAATATTGTAGTATCATTTATCGTTTTTATGAAGAGACCTGTACATGGAATAAGGAGATTTCAGGGCCAGCTGATTTTGATCGATATGGTGATGAATATGGATTAAATGGAGGATTGCCGTACCTTGCTTTTATGGAAAGATATAGAAAAGAGCATAATTTAATGGAGATTCATCGCTGGCTAGAAATTGGCAAAGCAAGATATTGTATACTTAATAATAATATTCCCATGGTAATTGAAATATTTGAAAGACTATCTGAGGCTTGTGAGTACGATGTCAATTCCCCTATCCGCCAGACGCTTTTGTGGACGTATAAAAACGGCCTGCCTGGCCTTGGCCAGATAGTGGAAGAGCTGGGTATGGATGGGATTTGTGTTGAGGAAATAGGTATGCTTATGGAGCAGCTTTCGGATTTTTTAGATAATAAGGAAGAACTGGTTGATATGCCAGAACCCATATATGATGTATTAATAAAGGGACACTTAGGCAGACTAATAGAAGTAGAGAGTTTGAATGTCGTAGGTATTACAGCATTAAAGCAGACAAAAAATCACCTTAAAAGTGTTATTATGGATGAATACTTGACTGAAAAGGAAAAGCTTTCTATTATTAATGACTGGATTTCTGGCCTAAAGATAGCTTTTAGAGACTATAGAAATATAGTAAAAGTATTTTTAAACACGAATGTGCTTTTAAAATGGGCAAAGTTATTGGCAGAAAGCAAAAACGAAGATAAAAATAAAACCGCTCAAATGCTTAAAGATGAAGATTTCAGGAATAGGTTTATGCGGATTATGAGTGAATATCTACAACTGGTTAATCACGTACAGCAAAGTTTTAATGAAATCATCCCCTATTTCCAAATGCGCTTGGAGATGGAGCAAGGGGTGGGGGAGGTTTTGGAGTCTAATGGGGCTGTGGAGGTGGCGATTTAAGATAGGTCCCCGCTTTCGCGGGGATGACAACTGGTTAACTTTACACTTTTGTGACACACAGAAAAGTGTCAAGTTAAGTCGAATATTTCGCTTGACAGAGGTGGGTTTTATGGTATAATTCAAGTTTCTAAATAAAGGTGGATTATGGATACGGTTATGTTAAATAAGAAGGATGTTGTGAGAAAGTGGTATGTTATCGACGCTAATGGTAAGATTCTGGGTAGATTAGCTGTTGAGATAGCGCTTATTTTGAGCGGCAAGCGCAAGAATAACTATACACCGCATGTGGATAATGGTGACTTTGTGGTTGTGCTGAACGCGGGCAAGGTAGCTGTTACAGGCGCTAAGCTTGAGAACAAGACATATAAGCGTTACTCAGGATATCCGAGCGGTCTAAAGATAAAGAACTTAGAGACAGTTTTAAGGACAAAGCCTACTGAGGCATTGCATCATGCAGTAAAGGGTATGTTACCTAAGAATAAGCTGGGCTCAAGGATGATCACAAGGCTCAAGCTTTACGCAGGTTCAGAGCACGAACATCAGGCTCAGAATCCTGAGAAGTTAGAGATAAAAGGATAAATCATGGTAGAGCAGAACATAATCTGGGCAACTGGGAGGCGGAAGTCATCTGTGGCTCGCGTGCGGCTTATGCCGGGAAATGGCGAGGTACAGGTCAATAAAAAGCCTCTCGATAAATATTTTGAAAGACCTACATCTATACTGGTTGTAATGCAGCCGCTAAAGTCCACTAACCTGTTTGATAAGTTCAATGTGATCGCAAGTGTTAAGGGTGGTGGAAAGTCAGGTCAGGCAGGAGCTTTAAGGCATGGCATAGCAAGGGCCTTGGCTAAAACAGGTGATGATACAAAGGTCTTATTAAGGAGAAAGGGTTATTTGACCAGGGATCCTCGGGCAAAGGAACGCAAGAAGTACGGACAAAAAGGCGCCCGAAAGAGATTCCAGTGGACAAAGCGATAAAGATATAAAACTATAATTTTCCATAAAAGCCTATCTTGCTTTTTCCGACGAGGAAATCAATTGACAAGATAGGCTTTTTTATTTTATAATCGTCTATAACACAGACGGAGGACAATATGTTAAAAATAGGAATAATGGGAGCGAGCGGTTATGCTGGTGAAGAACTTTTAAGGATTTTATTAAATCATCCTGAAGCCCGGATCACAGCAGTTGCTGCTAAGATAGATACTGTACCAATATATAAGCTATATCCATGGCTAAAGGGTGTGCTTGACCTGGAGTGCGGAGACATGAGCGCAGACGAAGTCGCTAAGAAATGCGATGTAGTTTTCTTAGCGCTTCCGCACAAGGTCTCTATGCAGTTCGCGCCGATATTTTTGAAAAAAGGCAAGAAGGTCATAGACCTGAGCGCTGATTTTAGGTTAAGGGATGTAGGCGTATACGAGAAGTGGTATGTTAAGCACGAATGCCCTGACTATGTTAAGAAGGCAGTTTATGGGCTTTGCGAATTTTATAGAGATGAGATCAAGAAGGCAGAGCTGATCGCAAATCCAGGGTGCTATCCAACGAGCATTATCTTTGGCTGCGCTCCACTTTTAAAGAAAAAAATAGTGGATATAGATTCCATTGTATGCAATTCAGTTTCAGGTGTGAGTGGCGCAGGCAGGGTCCCAAGTCAGGCGCTTATGTTTACAGAGCTACAAAATAGTTTTAGGGCATATAAGCCAAATAGCCACAGACACATGCCTGAGATAGATCAGGAGCTGAGCGAGATCAGTGGCGCTAAGATAGCAGTGAATTTTGTGCCGCATCTTGTGCCAATGGAAAGAGGCATACTCTCTACGATCTACCTGAGGCTAAAAAAGAACATAACTACAAAAGAGACTGTGAAGCTGTATAAGGATTTCTATAAAGGTGAGTATTTTATAAGGGTTATGGACGAGGGAGTATTGCCTGATACAAAGAATGTAGCGAGATTAAATTTCTGCGACATAGGTGTGCAGGCGTTTCCTGAGAAAAAGACAATAGTAGTTACAACTGCTATTGACAATCTTGTAAAGGGCGCAAGCGGCCAGGCAGTACAGAACATGAATATCATGTATGGGTTCGAGGAGAAGATGGGATTATGAAATCTATAACAGCACCGCAAGGATTTTTGGCAAGCGCAATAAGCTGCGGGATAAAGAGAAGCAAGAGAGATGATCTGGCTTTGCTTTATTCTGAAGTGCCATGTCTATGCGCAGGCACTTTTACTACCAATAAGATGAAGTCTGGCTCTGTTATCCTTGCCGAAGACAGGGTAAAAAATGGCATTGCACAGGCAGTTATAGTAAATAGCGGCAATGCAAACTGCTGTGTTGGAAAAAAAGAATTAATGGATGCTAAAGACATGACTGGTGTGGCTGCAAAAAGTCTGGACTTAGACCCAGAGCATGTTTTAATCGCGTCAACTGGTATTATAGGCAGACCTTTGCCTATAAAAAAGATCAAGCCCAAGATAGGCGCTTTAGTAAAAGGGCTAAAGAGTTCAGGCGGTTCAAAGTTTGCTAAGGCGATCATGACTACAGATACTGTGCCAAAAGAGATCGTAACCCAGATAAAGATAGGCCCAGTAAAAGTAAGAATAGCTGGCGCGGCAAAAGGCGCTGGCATGATCTGTCCTAACATGGCAACCATGCTCGCGTTTTTTACTACAGACGCGGCAATTGAGAAGAGCGCGTTGAATCTGGCATTTAAGGAAGCTGTTGCTGATTCATTTAATAGGATCACTATTGATGGCGATATGTCTACGAATGACAGTGCTATAATATTTGCAAATGGGCTTGCAGGAAATAAGACTATAAAGAAAGGCAGCGCCAGCTACTCTAAATTCCTTAATGCGTTAAAGAATGTCGCAACAGAACTTGCGAGAAAGATGATCCTTGATGGCGAGGGCGCTACGAAATTTGTAGAAATAATCATTAAAGGCGCGAAGACACAGAAAGACGCGGATACTATCGCAAGGCATGTCGCTGATTCGAGCCTCATAAAGACAATGATCGCAGGCGGTGATCCAAATTGGGGAAGAATAGCCGCGAGCGCAGGCTCGGCAGGCATAAAGCTTAATAAAGATAGAGTTGATATATATATTGGAAAAAAATTAGCAATGAAAAATGGCGCAGCTACGAATGCATCGTTAAGCGCGCTTAAAGGCAAAGAGGTAAAGATAGTAATCGATCTAAAGTCTGGAAGGGCGTTTAGCAAGATCTGGACGTGTGACCTGACAGAGGAATACGTGAGGATCAACGCGGAGTATGAGACATGATGGAAGAAGCGATTAGAAAATCAGCAGTTTTAATAGAGGCGTTACCTTATATGAAGGCGTACGCTAGTAAGATATTTGTTATAAAGTACGGCGGCAGTGCGCTCATAGATCCTGAGATAAAAAGGCGCGTGCTTCAGGATATTGTGTTTATGAGCTATGTTGGGATCAGGCCTATTCTTGTACATGGCGGCGGACCTTTTATAAATGAGGAACTAAAAAAAACAGGAGGGAAGATAGAATTTAAAGACGGCCTCAGGGTCACGTCAAAAGAGACCATGGAAGTGGTCGATAGAGTCTTAACCGGGGTCAATCAAAGTATCGCGGACGATATTAAAAAGATAGGCGGCAGGGCTGTGAGTTTAAATAAAGTTGTAAGGGCCAAGCCGCATAAAGAGGCTAAGAAATTAGGTTTCGCGGGAGAGGTTGACACTATAAAATCTGACGTGATCAGAAAAGCAGTAAGGCCAAGATCAGTGCCTATAATATCGTCAGTGGGTTTTGGCGCAGATAATAAATCGTATAATATAAATGCGGATGATGTGAGCTCAGAGGTAGCTGTTGCTGTTAAGGCAGTGAAGCTGGTATTATTGACAGATGTCAAAGGTATTATGAAGAAAAAGGAAGACGAGAAGACACTGATCTCTGCTCTGACTATGGAAGAGACAGAAAGGCTCATAGATGAAAATGTTATCCAGGGCGGCATGATACCAAAGGTCAAGGCATGTACAAACGCTCTGGCAGGAGGCGTGTCAAAGACTCACATAATCGATGGCAGGCTCCCGCACAGTTTGCTGCTGGAGATTTTTACAGACAAAGGAATCGGAACGGAGATAGTAAGATGAATACACACGAGCTGATCGCGCAGTACGAGAAGTATGTAATGAAGACTTATACGAGGATCCCCTCTGTTATAGTTAAAGGTAAGGGGCTGAAGGTGTGGGATCTGGATGGTAATGAGTATCTGGATTTTTTTCCTGGCTGGGCTGTGAGCGGGTTAGGCCACTGTCATCCAGAGGTCGTGAATGCTATAAGGAATTATGTAAAAAAGATCATACATGTATCCAATAATTATTACAACATGCTCCAGGGAAAGCTGGCGCAGGAGATAATCGAGAATTCCTTTAAAGGTAAAGTATTTTTCTGCAATAGCGGCGCAGAGGCAAATGAGGGCGCGATAAAGCTGGTCAGGGCCTATGGTGTAGCAAATGGAAAATACGAGATCATCACGATGCAGAATTCTTTTCATGGGAGGACACTCGCGACCATAACAGCTACTGGACAGCCAAAATACAGCAAGGATTTCGTGCCATTACCAGTTGGTTTTAAGTCAGTGCCTTTTAATGATATAAAAGCGCTGGAGGCTGGCATAACAGATAAGACTATAGCTATAATGTTAGAGCCAATACAGGGTGAGGGCGGAATAAATGTTGCGCATGATGACTATATAAAGGAAGTAAGAGAACTTTGCGATAAAAAAGGTTTGATCCTGATATTTGATGAAGTGCAGACAGGCATGGGTAGGACCGGTAAGATGTTTTGTTTTCAACATTATGGTGTAGAGCCTGATGTTATGACACTTGCCAAGTCTTTGGCTGGCGGGATCCCGATAGGCGCGCTTGTCGCGTCGAAAAAATACGCGGATGTTTTAAAGCCTGGCATGCACGCGTCTACTTTTGGAGGAAGCCCTATTGCATGCAGCGCAGCGCTGGGTGTATTCGAGGCTATAAAAAGAGAAAAGCTTCTTAAGAATACACAGGAGATGGGAAAATATCTGGTTGAAAAATTGAATGAGCTCAAAAAGAAAAAATCTATTATAAAGGAGATCAGAGGTAAAGGCCTTATGATAGGCATGGAGCTTAAGATTGAAGGCGCGGCTATAGTGGAGGCGTGTTTTAAAGAGAAGCTGTTGATCAATTGCGCGCATGGCAATGTATTAAGACTTATGCCTGGTATAATAGTAACCAAAAAGCAAATAGACAAGGCGATTGAAATTTTGGATAAGGTGATGATTTGAATAAAAAATGGAGTTATTTATGAAAAAGGATCTTATAACAATTAAAGATTTATCAGCGCAGGAGATAGGCGAGCTCTTTGAACTCGCAGCTAAGTTCAAGGCCAAGAGAAAGACGCATGAGACGCCGCTAAAGAATAAAACTCTGGGTCTAGTTTTTGAAAAGCCGTCGAATAGGACAAGGGTGTCTTTTGAGGTCGGCATGTTTGAGCTGGGCGGGAATGCTATTTACTTAGGGGAGAGCGAGGTCAAGCTAGGCAAGAGGGAGTCTGCGAAGGACGCGGCAATGGTGCTCTCAAGATACCTTGACGCAATGGTCATAAGGACGTTTTCTCATGATAGATTGCTTGAGATGGCAAAGAATTCTACGATACCTGTAATAAATGGACTGACAGACCTGCTTCACCCATGTCAGGCATTGAGTGATCTGTTTACAATAAAGGAAAAAAAGGGACTAAAGAATATTACTGTAGCTTTTGTTGGGGATGGCAACAATGTAGTGAATTCGCTCTTGAATGGGTGTGATAAGCTGGGTATTAAGATAAAAGTCGCGTGTCCAAAAGGCTATGAGCCAAAGGTCGATGCAGGCCAGCTTTTTAATTCGCCTCAAGAAGCAGTTAAGGATGCGGACATTATTTATACGGACGTGTGGACGAGCATGGGTAAGGAAAAAGAGCAAAAAGAAAGAGCAGAGATATTTAAGAAGTTTCAGATCAATTCTAAGCTGATGAAATCAGCAAAGAAAGACGCAATGGTAATGCATTGCCTGCCAGCGCACAGGGGCGAAGAGATCACAGACGAGGTAATAGACAGCCCACAATCTATTGTAATTGACCAGGCAGAGAATAGGCTCCACGTGCAGAAGGCAATACTTGTGAAATTATTAGGAGATAAATCATGAAGAATAAAAAGGTGGTTTTAGCGTATTCAGGCGGGTTAGATACTTCGGTGGCTGTGAGATGGCTTACAGATAAGGGCTATGATGTTGTTGCCTACATGGCTGATGTGGGCCAGGGCGGGAATTTTCAGAAGCTCAAGAAAAGGGCCTTGTCTACAGGTGCCTCAAAGGTCGTGATCGAGGATCTCAAAGACGAATTTGCAAAAGACTTTGCCTTTCAGTCGTTAAAGGCAGGCGCAGTCTATGAATCAAAGTATCTATTGGCAACCGCGCTTTCAAGGCCGATCATCGCAAAGGGCCTGGTGCAGACCGCGAAAAAGGAAAAGGCTAGTTTTATCGCGCATGGCTGTACAGGAAAAGGCAATGACCAGGTAAGGTTCGAGGTCACTGCAATGGCGCTTGCGCCTGAGCTCGGCATACTGGCGCCGCTCAGGGAATGGAATATGTATTCCAGAGACGAAGAAATAGAGTATGCAAAGGAAAAAGGCATAGACATAGATGTTACGAAAAAAAGCCCTTATAGTTTAGATCAGAATATTTGGGGAATAAGCATTGAGTGTGGCGTGCTAGAAGATCCATGGAATGAGCCGCCAGAAGACGCGTATAAAATGAGTATTGATCCAAAAATGGCGCCAAATAAATCAACATATGTAGAGATCGAGTTTAAAAATGGCATACCAGTAAAGATCAATGGAAAAAAATACGCGGCAGTGGATCTGGTAATGAAGCTCAATAAGATCGGCGGCAAAAATGGCATAGGCAGGACTGATCTTGTTGAGAATAGACTCGTTGGCATTAAATCAAGGGAGATATATGAGGCGCCAGGGGCGTGGATCTTACATAAGGCGCATAAGGATTTAGAGGCGCTTGTGCTCGACAGGGAGCTGTTGCATTTTAAGGAAGTTATTTCCTTAAAATACGCGGAGCTTATATATTACGGCTTATGGTTTACACCTTTAAAAAAGGCGCTGGACGGATTTATAAACCAGACGCAGAAGAATGTAACAGGCAGTGTGAAGATGAAGCTGTTAAAGGGTCTTGCGAGTGTAGTAGGGAGAAAATCAGCGCACTCACTTTATAAAAAAGAAATGGCAACATATGACCCAGGCGATAAGTTCGACAGGACCATTGCGGAAGGATTTATTAAAGTGTGGGGAATGCCGTATAAAAAGGTGTAAGGTGTCAAGTGTCAGGTGTCAGGGAAGGTGCCTTGACACCTGACACCTTTAACCTGACACTAACAAGGAGTCCAAATATGTCAAAGATGTGGGGTGGGAGATTTAACAAGAAAACAGATCCTTTGGTCGAGGAATTTACAAAGTCGATTCAGTTTGATAAAAAATTGGCTGAATATGATTGTGTGGGATCCCTTGCGCATATTGGAGTGCTTAAAAATGCGAAGCTCTTGACTGGTAAGGAGCATAAAGAATTGCAGACGGGCCTGAATGCTATTTTGTCATCGATCAAAAAAGGCACCCTTAAGGTAGATGAGTCTTTCGAAGACATTCATAGCTATATGCAGCATCTTCTGGAGAAAAAACTCGGCAAGGTAGCTTTGAAGCTGCATACCTGTAGATCCAGAAATGACCAGGTAGCGCTAGACACAAAACTTTATTGTTTAAAAAATATTTCGATTGCACTGGAGCTTGTTTCGCAGACAATAAAGAAATTGGCAAAGCTATCCAAGGACAATGCAAAGCAGATCATACCTGCTTATACGCACCTGCAGCATGCTATGCCAGTGAGCTTATCTCATTATCTTGATGCATATATTCAGATGTTTTCAAGGGACGCCAAGAGATTAGGCGCTATCTTTGATGATATGGAGCCGACCATGGGCGCTGGTGCTGTTGCTGGAACATGTATTGATTCATCAAAGTATAAGATTGATTCAAAACCTTGCAGTCCTGTTAATTCCATAGACAGCGTGAGTGACAGGGATTTTGTTGTAGAGATATTGAGTGCCCTGGCAATATCAGGGATGCATCTATCAAGACTGGCAGAGGATCTGATCCTGTGGTCGACAAAGGAGTTTGATTTTATTGACATAGATGACGCGTTTTGCACTGGAAGTTCTCTTATGCCGCAGAAGAAAAATCCTGATGTACTGGAGCTCATAAGAGGCAATGCAGGAAAATTGTATGGCAATTTGATGAGCGTATTAGTAATGATGAAGGGACTACCTTTATCATACAATAGAGACATGCAGCTTGATAAAGAGCCGCTTTTTAGTTCATTTGAGATCATTCAGGATGAGTTTAGTATTTTGGCAAAACTTTTGCCAAAAATAAAATTCAAGAAAGAAAATATCGCAGAGCAGCTCAAGGATGAAAGCCTGTACGCTACTGACATGGCTGATTATCTGGTGCAAAAAGGAGTTGCTTTTAAGGACGCGCATACTGTCATCGGCAAACTTGTTAAAAATGGCAAAGAGATAAAAGAGATGAAAAACGAGGAACTTCAGAAATTTCATCCTTTGCTGACTCATAAGGCAGTAAAAAAGATCATAGATCCAAAGAGATCAGTAGCATCTAAAAAATCTATCAGAAGAAAGAAAAGGTAAGCTATGCATGACTTCAAATACAAACGTAATGAACTTTATTGTGAATCTGTGAGCATAGAAAAGCTTGCCAGAAGGTATGGCACGCCTCTATATGTTTACAGCAAAAAGACATTTCTGGATCATTACAGAAAATTACGGGATGCGTTTAGGAGAGTAAAACCACTTATCTGTTATTCAGTAAAGGCGAATTCGAATCATTCAATATTAAAGACGCTTATTGCTTCAGGCGCGGGCCTGGATATAGTATCTGGCGGCGAGCTTTACAGGGCGCTTAAGGCAGGGGCTTCGCCAAGGAAGATCGTGTATGCAGGTGTTGGCAAAACAGAAAAAGAGATAGAGTTTGCCATCAAGAGCAATATCCTGCTTTTTAATGTTGAGTCTTTGCCTGAACTCGAGATGATCAATAAAGTTGCTGGTAGGTTGCGCAAGAAGCAAGCTGTTGCGATCCGCGTAAATCCGGATGTAAAGGCGCGTACGCATAAATATATCACCACAGGACACAAACAGAATAAATTTGGCATTGATATTGAGGCTGCGAGAGGTATTTTCCTGTGTCATCGAGAATTTAGAAATCTGGATATTACGGGCGTGCATCTACATATTGGTTCGCAGATAGTTGACGCAAGGCCGTTTGTGAAAGCCATTGAGAAACTGGTAAGTTTTGTCCGGAACCTTGAAAAAGCTGGTATAAGGATAAAATGGTTTAATGTCGGCGGGGGCCTTGGAATAATCTATTCCGGCGAGAGGCCGCAGACTGCCCAGGAATACGCAAAGGCAGTTTTGCCGCTGCTCAAAAAGCTAAATGCCAGGATAATACTTGAGCCAGGCAGGTTTATCGCAGGGAACGCAGGCATACTCGCTGCAAAGACCATATATATAAAGGAGACACCCAGCAAAAATTTTGCCATAGTGGACAGCGCCATGAATGATCTGGTGAGGCCGAGCCTTTACCATGCCTATCATGAGATATTGCCTGTTAGATCCAAATCCTACAAAGGTGATATACGCAGATACGATGTTGTAGGCCCTATTTGTGAAAGCGGAGACTTTCTGGGCAAAGACAGGAAATTTATTGACTTAAAACAAGGGGATTTGCTGGCTATCATGAGCGCAGGCGCATATGGCTACAGCATGGCCAGCACCTATAATTCCAGGCCAAGGCCAGCAGAGGTCCTGGTAGACAGAACTCGCGCCAAACTAGTAACACAGCGCGAAACCTACAAAGATTTAAGATGAATAAGCTAAAATTTACGAAAATGGTTGGGGCTGGGAATGATTTTGTCTTGATTGATATTAGGGACAAGAGACAAGGAACAAGGGACAAGGGCTGGTCTAGGGTTGCGCAGGATTTATGTCAGAGGAAGACTGGGGTTGGTGCGGATGGGTTGCTTGTACTGGAGAAGTCTAAAAGAGCAGATTTTAGGATGCGCATATTCAATGCTGATGGCAGTGAAGCAGAGATGTGTGGCAATGGCCTAAGGTGCGCTGCACTATACGTAGGCAAAAAAGGCAAGGCAAAGGTTGAGACAAAAGCAGGTCTTTATGAAGCGACCATTACAGGTAAAAATAGAGTTAAGATAAAGATGGAAGAACCCAAGGATTTGAAATCAGGTTTTCCGATCAGAGTAAATGATAGGCGCATAAGAGTGAGTTATGTTGATACTGGTGTGCCGCATACAGTGGTTTTTGTGCAGGGCATTGAAAAGATAGACGTTGATTCTATTGGCAGAAGTATAAGATATCATAAAGAATTCAAGCCGCGTGGCACAAATGTTGATTTTGTCGAAATTATAGACGATAAAAATATAAAGATGCGGACGTATGAGCGCGGAGTAGAAGGGGAGACGCTTGCCTGTGGCACGGGAGCAGTGGCGGCGGCGATTATAAGTAGTGTCAGGTGTCAGGTGTCAGGTGTCAATGTGCACACAAAAGGTGGGATTTTAAAGGTTTATATTGGTCATAAAGGAGTATATTTAGAAGGAGAAGCGCGAAAGGTTTACCAGGGAGAGGTGAATTATGTTTGAAGGTTCAATGACGGCATTGATAACACCGTTTAAAAAAGGTAAAGTGGATGAAAAAAAGCTCGCGGAGCTTGTGGAATTCCAGATAAAGAATGGCACGAGCGCTATAGTACCGTGCGGTACAACAGGCGAATCAACAACGCTTTCTTATGAAGAGCACGAGCATGTTATAGAAGTCGTGGTAGAGGCCGCGAATAAAAAAGTACCTGTTATTGCTGGTACTGGCGCTAACAATACTAGCGAGGCCCTTGTGCTGACCAAATACGCGAAAGAGGTCGGTGCTGAGGCGTCGCTGCAGATCACGCCTTATTACAACAAGCCCACGCAGGAAGGCATCTACCGGCATTTCAAGAAAATCGCTGAAGAGTGCAAGATACCTCTTATTGTCTATAACATCATGTCTCGTACGGGCGTGAATATAACTCCAGAGACAATGCAGCGCTTGAGCAAAGTAAAGAATATAGTGGGCGTAAAAGAGGCAAGCGGGAACCTGGAGCAGATGGCGCAGATACATGCTTTATGCGGAGATGAGTTTGATCTGATTTCAGGAGATGATGTCCTGACTCTGCCTCTTTTAGCAATAGGCGGCACAGGTGTTATTTCAGTGGTAAGCAATATTGCGCCAAAAGATGTATCAGATATGGTCTCTAAGTTTAGAAAAGGAGACATTGCTGGAGCAAGAAAGCTGCACTACAAGCTTTTACCTTTAGTAAAGGCAATGTTTATAGAGACAAATCCGATCCCAGTAAAAACTGCTATGGCCCTTATGGGCATGATAGATGAGCCAGGTTTGCGTCTTCCGATGTGTGACATCTCTGAAGAGAATCTGGTAAAACTTAAAAAGGCATTAAAGGATTACGGGCTTTTGTAAGGAGTAACATGGTAAAACTTGTTATAAGCGGAATTGCAGGAAGAATGGGAAAGCGTATTGCTTTCTTGGCTTCAAAGGATAAGGAAATTGAAATTACAGGCGGCATAGAATCAGCTGATAATCCTGCTGTTGGACAGGGCGGAGTCGCGTCTGACTTTGCAAAGATAGCCAGCGCGTGCAGCGTATTGATTGAATTTACTTTTCCAGACGTGACAATGAAACATCTGGAGATCGCTCGCAAGAATAAAGTCGGGATGGTAATAGGTACAACAGCTTTATCTAAGGAGCAGATAAGCCAGATAAAAAAGGCGTCCAAGGAAATCCCGATTGTATTTTCTCCTAATATGAGCGTTGGCGCAAATCTATTGTTCAAGCTTACAGAGATCGCATCAAAGGCGCTTGATGCGAGTTATAAAATTGAAATAGTAGAGGCGCACCATGCCAAGAAAAAGGACGCGCCAAGCGGTACTGCCGCTAATATTTCTCTGGTAGTCTCAAAGGTTCGTGGCGAAACACCGCCCATAGAGTCTATAAGAGAAGGCGACATAGTAGGCGATCATAGCGTTATGTTCACAGGACAAAACGAAAAAATAGAACTTAAACACAGCGCTTTTTCCAGAGACGTATTTGCTCAGGGCGCGCTTGACGCAGCAAAGTTTATCGCAGCTAAAAAATCAGGACTTTACACCATGCAGGATGTAATCACGACTTAGAAAGGGTAGGATATGGGATTTGAATTAAGTGAGAGAGTAAAAAGGCTTCCGCCTTATTTGTTTGTGGAGATCGATAAGGCGAAACGAAAAGCCAGGGCTGAAGGAAGAGACATAATAGATCTTGGGATCGGGGATCCTGATGAGGCCTCGCCAAAAGAGGTGGTGGATGTTTTCTGTAAAGCAGCAGGAGATCCAAAAAATCAACGCTATCCTTTGGATGAAGGGATACCAGCCCTAAGGAATAAAATAGCAGAGTGGTACAAGACCAGATTCAGCGTTACGCTGGATCCTGATAAAGAGGTGCTTGTTCTTATAGGCTCAAAAGAGGGAATAGCACATATGCCTTTGGCATTTATTAATCCAGGAGATGTCTCGCTTGTGCCTGATCCTTGCTACCCTCCGTATAAAAGCGGGACTATTCTTGCCGGAGGAAAAGTGCATACAATGCCTCTTTTAGAGGAGAATAATTTTTTACCGGATTTAAAGCCTGTAAAAAAAGCAAAACTGCTCTATATAAATTATCCGAATAATCCTACGAGTGCTGTGTGTGACAAAAGATTTTTTGAAGACGCAGTGCTTTTCGCAAGAAAAAACAATGTTATTGTTGCGCATGACGCGGCATATTCTGAAATAGCATTTGATGGATATAGACCTGAGAGCTTCTTAAAAGTAGCTGGCGCAAAAGAACTGGGCGTTGAATTTCATTCTCTGTCCAAGACCTGTAATATGACTGGATGGCGCATTGGCTTTGTGTGCGGTAATGAGAAAATTATATCAGCCATAGCCAAAGTAAAATCCAACATCGACTCGGGCGCGTTCAATGCTATTCAAGTCGCTGGTATAACTGCTCTGGATATAGCAGAGAAACATACGCAGAGGATGAATAAGATCTATCAAGAGCGGCGTGACGTGCTTGTAGACGGCCTGAATAAAATTGGCTGGGCAACAAGAAAGCCAAAAGCAACTTTTTATGTCTGGACTCGGATCCCAAAGCAGTATAAATCATCTATTGAATTTGCCGAAATGGTACTTGAAAAAGCAAATATAGTTATTACTCCAGGCATAGGCATGGGAGAAAGCGGCGAAGGATACGTGCGTATGGCGCTCACTGTTTCAAAGGAGCGGATGTTGGAGGCGGTGGAGAGGCTGAGGAAGATACTTTAAAGTGACAAGGGACAAGAGACAAGAGACAAGGGAGTTAGATACTCCTTGTCCCATGTCCCTTGTTGCTTGTCCCTGATATTATGCATTGCTACATAGGCATTGGCTCAAATCTAGGCAATAGACGCAAGAACATTGATGCTGCGATAGAGAGATTGCAGCAGGCAAAAGAGATCGAGGTCAAAAAAATCTCGAGTGTATACGAGACAGAGCCAGTGGGCGGGCCAAAACAGTCTGATTATCTGAACGCTGCCATAGAAATCAACACAACATTTGGACCAAGAGAGCTTCTTGCAGCTTTACGCGAGATAGAAGATCATCTTGACAGAGAAAGATCAGTCAAGGATGGACCGCGTACCATTGATCTAGACATATTGACTTACGGTGATGAAAAAATAGATGAACCAGATCTAAAGATCCCACATCCAAGAATGAATGAACGAGAGTTTGTGCAGAAGCCTTTGAGGGATATCCAGGGAGGGACAAGAAGTGACAAGGGACAAGAGACAAGGGACAAGGGGGTTTAGATGCTCCTTGTCCCATGTCCCTTGTTGCTAAAGTATGAAAATATACAGAAGCATCAAGCCATTGATTAATCTGAAAGGGAAAAAGGGAACCATTGGCCTTGTTCCTACCATGGGTTTTCTGCACGGGGGCCATTTGAGCCTGATAAGAAGGGCGAGAAAAGATACAGATCGTGTTGTCGTGAGTATTTTTGTAAATCCTACTCAATTCGGTCCAAAAGAGGACCTTAAGAAGTACCCAAGAGACTTGAATCGTGATCTAAGACTTTGCAGAAAAGAAGGCGTTGACATTGTATTTATCCCTACAGCCAGGACCATTTATGCAAATGGATTTTCAACATATGTAAATGTCGGAAATATTGCAGGAACTCTTTGTGGCGCCTCAAGACCAGGCCATTTTAAGGGCGTTGCAACAGTTGTGGCTAAACTTTTTAATATTGTACAGCCAGACATAGCATACTTTGGCCAAAAAGACGCGCAGCAGGCCATTGTGATAAAGAAAATGGTAGAAGATCTAAATATACCGATAAAGATAAAGGTCATGCCTATAGTGCGAGAGAAAGACGGCCTTGCAATGAGCTCGCGAAATCTCTATTTATCTCCCCAGGAACGCCGAGAAGCCCTCTCATTATATAAATCCTTAAAATTAGCAAAGACTCTTTACAGAAAAGGCGAAAGGGATTCGAGAAACATAATCAAAATGATACAGAAGGAAATCCTTAAAGAGTCTAATGCGAAGATAGACTATGTCTCTATAGTAGATACAAAGAATCTTAAACCATTGGATAGAATTTCTAATAAGGCCTTAGTTGCTGTTGCAGCTAAAATTGGCAAGACAAGACTGATCGACAATGCCATTTTAAATTAAAGGGGGCAGGGATAATGTTTCGTACAATATTAAAATCAAAGATACATGGCGCAAGGGTCACAGAGGCAAATGTTGACTATGCGGGCAGCATTACGATAGACACAGGGCTTTTAGAGGCCGTTGATGTTATAGCCAATGAAAAGGTACAGATCGTCAATCTAAACAACGGCATGAGAATGGAGACCTATGTCATACCAGGAGAAAAAGGTTCGGGTATAATCGGGATGAATGGCGGAGTTGCCATGCACGCCAAAATAGGAGACAAGCTTCTTATAATGTCATATATACAGATCGAGACAAAGGACGCGATTTCCTATAGACCAAAGATCATTTTCACCGATGATAAAAACAAAATAACAGGTAAAAAATGATGGACGAGATCAAATACAAGGAAAATCTAAAGAAAAAGATACGTAAGCTTAAGAAAGAGAAGCATGCTGTAATAATCGTGCATAATTACCAGCGGGACGAGATCCAGGATATCGCAGACATAAGCGGTGATTCGCTTGGCTTGAGCCAGGCAGCAGTACGGGCAGATGCCAAGGTGATCGTATTTTGCGGCGTGGATTTTATGGCAGAAAGCGCATCAATACTGAATCCTGACAAGATCGTACTTTTGCCAGTAAAAGAGGCAGGCTGTCCAATGGCAGATATGGTCACTGTAGAGAGGCTCAGGGAAAAGAAAAAGGAATATCCTAACGCTGCTACTGTATGCTATGTAAATACCTCTGCGGAAATCAAGGCAGAGAGTGATATATGCTGTACATCCTCAAATGCCATTCAAGTCGTAAATTCCCTTAAAGATCATAAAGAGATCATATTTATCCCTGATAAGAATTTAGGCAGATATGTTCAGGCCAATGTGCCTGATAAAAAGATCATTCTGTGGGAGGGTTTTTGCCCTACTCATATACGCGTTTCAAAGGAAGAGGTCTTAAGGTCAAAGAAAGAGCATCCAGAGGCAGTGGTGCTGGCCCATCCAGAATGCAATCCAGATGTACTTTCTGTCAGCGACCATATCTGCTCGACAGGCGGTATGTTTAAATTTGTGGAAAAGTCCAAGGATAAATCTTTTATTATAGTTACAGAGACAGGTATGCTCTATGGACTAAATAAGAAAAACCCTGACAAGAATTTTTACGTGCCTACAGAGAGGCTCGTATGCCCGACAATGAAACTTACGACATTGGGATGGGTTGCGCATTCTCTCGAGACAATGGAACACCAGATCAAGATCACAGGAGAGATAAGAGAAAAGTCATACAAATCTTTGATGCGCATGCTTAAAGTCTCTGGCGAGAAATCAGGGGCAGCAATATCAGGTGTCTAGTATGAAAAAAATAGGAATAATCGGCTGTGGCGCAATAGGAACAGGCATTGCAGAGTTTATCCAGCAAAACCTTAGAAAAAAGGCAAAGATCGTGGCGCTTTGCGATCTAGACATCAAGAAAGCGCGATCCCTCTCCAAAAAGATAAAACCTTGTCCACAAGTCATCAATATCGATCGTCTAATAAAAAAATGTGATCTGATAATAGAAGCAGCCAGCCCCAAGATATCAGGAAAGATAGCGCAAAAGGCAGTCTTACACAAAAAAGAGGTCCTTATAATGAGTACAGGGGGGCTTTTGAAATTCAAAGACATAAAGTCAGTGCATATCCCCAGTGGCGCTGTTTGTGGCATAGATGGAATCCGGGCTGCAGCTATTGGAAAGATCAAAAGAGTAACATTGACCACTAGAAAACCTCCAAGAGGACTAAGAGGCGCGCCGTATTTGGAAAAAAGAAAGATAGATATAGATAAGATCAAGAAAGAGACTGTAATATATGATGGGACTGCAACAGATGCTGTAAAACATTTCCCAAAGAACATCAATGTGGCAGCGACGCTGAGCCTTTCAGGAATAGGGCCTGATCGCACAAAGGTACGAATAGTTACATCCCCAAAATATAAGACAAATTCGCACGAGGTCGAAGTCGAGGGTGAGTTTGGGAGACTTTTTACAAAGACCGAGAATGTGCCCTCTAAACAAAACCCAAAAACGAGTCAACTTGCCATATTTTCAGCGCTTGCGAAGTTAAAAGAGGTAATATCATGAAGGATAAGTGCAAGAATTTCGATAAAAACATGAAGGATTGTCCGTGTACGTATGAGCCGTGCTCGAGAAAAGGTTTTTGCTGCGAATGCCTGCAGTATCATCTGAAGAACGGCGGGCTACCGGCATGCATTAATAAATAACAAAAATAAAATAGAGGGGAGGTGAGACAGAATGGCAGAAAAAGTCCTGAAATGCGGCGTAAAGAAGGCAAAGGGATATCTTTATTTCATCGATAAGAAGGGAGATATTTCCAGAGCAAAGATGGCACGCGGTGGAAAGAAAAAGAAGAAGAGAAGATAAGAAAGCAACAATCCCCTCGGGGGAGGGGACAGCGACCATTTTTTCTAGATAAAAAATGGTCGCTGTCCCCCTTTCCCCGAGGGGCATCTTTAATATGCGAGCAATAGTAATAATCCTGGCATTTGTACTCCTTTTTATATTCCAGATAAATACTGTAGTAAGCGTAGATTTATGGCGGATCCTAAGGTCTTGCTTTAAATGTAAAGTTAAGGGTTATGGGCGAGAAGTGTATTCGGATAGTTGGGGCAAAGGAACATAATCTTAAGAATATTAGTCTGGATATTCCGCGGAACAGGCTTACTGTGATTACTGGCTTGAGCGGTTCAGGTAAGTCCTCGCTTGCATTTGATACGATATATGCAGAAGGTCAGCGCAGGTATGTGGAGAGTCTTTCTGCTTACGCGCGTCAGTTTTTAGAGCAGCTCGAGAAGCCTGATGTAGAGCATATCGAGGGCATGTCTCCTGCGATCTCGATCGAGCAGCGCAGCGCTGGCAGCAATCCCCGCTCTACAGTAGGCACCACGACTGAGCTTTATGATTATCTGCGCCTGCTTTTCAGCCGCATTGGCACGCCTTACTGTTATAAATGTGGTAAAAAAATAATCCAGCAGAGTCAGGACGAGATAATAGACAGGATATTGAAATATCCTAAAGGTACGGCGCTTTTGATATTGGCGCCTGTAATAAGAGGCAGAAAAGGTGAATATTATAATCTCTTTAAGGAATTAAAAAAGCAGGGGTTTGTCAGAGTGAGGGTAGATGGAGATATAAAATCCCTGGATGATAAAATAAAATTAGATAAGAAGAAAAAACATAATATAGAGGTCGTGATCGATAGGCTCGTGATGGATAAGGATATCAGAAACAGACTTTCTGATTCTGTAGAGATCGCATTAAAGGCTGGTAAGGGGCTTTTATTGGTCTCAAAGGTCGAGACTAAAGAAGAAATTTTATTCAGCGCGCTGTACTCCTGTCCTAATTGTGGTATAAGCTATGAGGAGATCGAACCAAGGATATTTTCTTTTAATAGTCCTTATGGCGCGTGCAAGGCATGCGCTGGGCTTGGCACAAAGATGGAGATAGACGCGGATTTAGTAATACCTGATAAGTCAAAGTCATTAAGAGAGGCAATAAAACCATGGCGCGTGGGCGGTAAAAGAATAGTCCTTCACTATAGAAGGTTATTAAGAAGAATGGGCGCTGAGTATGGTTTTGATATAGACACGCCTTTTAACAAGATCCCCGGAGAAGTCAGGGATATTATCCTCCATGGTACAAAAGGAAGTAACTGGGGGAGATTCGAGGGTGTGATACCAAATCTCTTGAGGCGTCTCAAGGTGACAGACAGTGAATTCATGCGGCAGGAGATCAATAAGTATACCAATGAAAGCGAATGCCCGGACTGCAAAGGAAAACGGCTAAGACATGAGAGTCTCTCAATAAAGATAAATGAAAAATCCATAAGCGATATAACAAAACTTTCAATAAAAGACGCGAAAGAATTTTTCTTAGAATTAAGGCTTTCAACAAAACAAGAAAAGATAGCGCATCAGATCTTAAAAGAGATAAGGGAGCGCCTGGGGTTTATGGCCAATGTAGGCCTGGAGTACCTTACAGTAGACAGGCGTAGCTCTACGCTTTCAGGTGGAGAGGCGCAGAGGATAAGGCTTGCCACGCAGATAGGCGCAGGCCTTGTTGGTGTGGTCTATATCCTGGATGAACCAAGCATTGGACTACATCAGAAGGACAATTCGAAATTACTTGATACCTTAAAGGCGTTAAGGGATTTAGGAAATACTTTAATAGTTGTTGAGCATGATGAGGCTACGATAAGGAATGCCGATCATATTATTGATCTTGGGCCAGGCGCAGGAAGGCATGGGGGCCATATTGTAGCGCAGGGCAAGATCGAAGATATTTTAAACTCTAAAGAATCTCTTACAGGAAAGTATCTGCGCGGTAAATTAAAGATAAAGGCGCCAAAGAAAAGAAGAAAAGAGAATAAAGATAAGCAGCTTATCATACGAGGCGCAAGAGAGCATAATCTGAAAAACATAGATGTAAAGATTCCGCTTGGCCTTTTTGTCTGTGTCACAGGTGTTTCAGGTTCAGGTAAGAGTACGCTCGTTGACGATATACTTTACAGGGCCTTGGCAAAACATGTTTATGGATCCAGACAGAAACCTGGTTTGCATGAAAAGATAGAGGGCTTGAAGAATATAGACAAGGTCGTGGTTGTGGATCAGAGTCCTATCGGCAGAACTCCACGTTCTAATCCTGCTACGTACACAGGTGTTTTTTCTTTTATCAGGAATCTTTATTCAAGGCTGCCAGAGTCTCGCATGAGAGGCTATGGTCCTGGTAGATTTAGTTTTAATGTAAAAGGCGGTCGCTGCGAGGCGTGCCAGGGCGATGGCATTAAGAAGATAGAGATGCATTTTTTGCCAGATGTCTATGTCAAGTGTGAGATCTGTGATGGCAGACGGTATAATCACGAGACACTGCAGGTTTTATATAAGGGAAAATCCATAGCAGATGTTTTAGAGATGACAGTAGAGGAGGCACTTGAACTTTTTAAGAATATCCCCCATGTCTACCAGAAGTTGAAAATACTCAATGAAGTCGGACTTGGCTACATTGAACTCGGCCAATTCGCAACTACGCTTTCAGGTGGCGAGGCGCAGCGCGTGAAACTCACAACAGAGCTTTCAAAGATCGGCACAGGCAAGACACTCTATATTCTTGACGAACCTACAACAGGCCTTCACTTTGCTGACATTGACAAGCTCCTAAATGTCCTCCATGCATTAGTAGAAGCAAAGAACACCGTCCTTGTCATAGAACACAACTTAGACGTAATAAAATCCGCAGACCACATAATAGATCTAGGCCCAGGCGGCGGCGACTCCGGCGGCCAAATAGTAGCCACTGGCCCCCCAGAAAAAATAGCCAAAACCCCATCCTCATACACAGGCGAATACTTAAAAACCCGTCTCTCGTAAAAATGTAACCCAAAAGCAGGCCTGCCTGCCCCGTACCAAATCGACCTGCCCCGTATCTTGCCGAAGGCAATGGTATGGGGAGATTTTGGTATGGGGGTCGCTCAGGGGAAAATTTCCCCATCCAGTATTGTGTGGCACGGGGTGTCCTGTGAGTGGGCCCCTCCGCCCGGTGTGGATCCTCCCACTCACAGGACACCCCGCGCCACACTTATCCCATAAAAGGCTAAATTTTCAATTCGCCTGCCCCGTTCCAAATTCTTAAATATCAGCAAACAATCTATTAGAATTGTACGCGATTAGTTACAAATAATAAATAGCTTATCTATCAGAATTTGGAACGGGGCTCCCAGGCCTCCTTTTGGGTTACACTGTCATAGAAATATCTTCAAATATCAGCTCTTTTATGGTATAATAAAAACAAATTGAGGAGAGGTTGTTTCTGCGAAGCCAAGCATGAAAATAGCTTGGCGAAGCAGAATTTTTTGGGTGGATTATGAGGAAGATTGGAAAAGGGTATAAACTCATTCTAATATCTATACTAATGGGGGGGGCGTTTTTATCGTCGACTCTTGCCTACCCAGTGTATGGCTTTAACCTAAGACCAGCACTTAAGTTTCAAGGTCAAAACTCTCTTGGTGAAAATTTACAAAAACTTCGTGATACAGCGGGAAAAATTGACGATGAAATTAGTAAAATTTTTATCTGCGCAGAAACGCTTTCCGAGGGCATTTCTGCGCCAAATTACTTTCATGATAAATGCATTAAAAACGAGATGTTAATCCTTGAGAAAGGTAAAAAACGTATTTATTTAACGCGACAATTAGCTCATCTACTAGGACATTTGTTAAATGAAGTTTCTTTGTTAATTAATCATACAGTGACCAAAGATATAGCAATGCGTTATACAATCAGTATATGCAGAAAATTAGATGTTCTTGCAAGACTAAAAGAAAAAGATTTAATGTTAAGGTTGTTGCAAGGTAACGAAGTATTCAATATATTAGGTTATCCACCAAATAAAGGACGTATACCAAAAATAGAAAATCGTGATGCCGTTATTTCAAAAGCTCGTGAGTTAATAACTGTGTTTAAAAATGAAGTCATAAAGGACGAGCTGTTTGAGCTAGTAAGACTCTGTGACAGAGATCCAAATTTAGTTTTGAAGAAATGGTACGGAAACGAAAATGAGGTAGCTTCAAATTCCAATATTTCTTATAAGGTAAACTTTGGTTCGGATGAAATTCATAGAACAGGATTGTGATTGGTAAGTTAGTATGGTGGAATCGAATGCCTGTCTTCTGCACCACTCAGACCAAGGGGGCATGGGGCTTCTTTTACGCGAGCGGGCACGGTGCTAAAGTAGACAAAACAGTCACTGACTGTTTTGTCTACTTTAGTGAGCGAGCGTAAAAAAAGAGCAAAATTTTCACGCTGGGAAAATTTTGCGTCCCCAGGACCCCTTGGTCTGGGTGGTGCAAGAGGTGTTATGCGATATTTAGAGTATTGCATGTCTACAGCTTTTTTCTCTTGCCTTAATTTCTGCTCAGTGGTATATTCATAGACAAGATGAAGACTATAGCTGCTATATATATTATTATAGGTGCTATACTTGTTGCGCCTTTGACACCTTTATTGGCGCAGGCAGTTGATAGCAATGACTTTATCCTTGCCAAGAAATCCTTCCAGGATGGGTTCTATGAGATCGCTGCGCGGTCGTTCGAGAAATTCATATCAAATAATCCAAGCAATGAAGGTATCATAGAGGCGCGGCTTCTCTTGGGCGAGTCGCTTGTGCACCTTGAACGATTTAATGACGCGATAAAAGAACTCGAAGTGGTTTTGGATTCCGGGGTATCGGGTCTCATCAAGGCCGAGGCGATTTACTGGAAGGCTGAGATATATTTCAGGACCCGGGACTTTGAAAAGGCAAGAGAGCTTTACGCTAAGCTACTAAATGATCACCCTTCATCCAAATACACGCCTCACGCAGAATATTCCACAGCCTGGTCCTTATATGAAGAGAAAAAATATGACCAGGCCCTTGATAAATTTTCCGCATTTCTGTCAAACTATCCTTCAGACAAACTAAAGGACGAGGTAGAGCTGAAGATAGCAGAGACACTTCACAAGCTCAAAGAGTATAAAAAGTCCAAAGAAAAACTTACAGCCTTTATTTCAAGGCAGGATGATCCTGAAAAATTATCAAGGGCGTATTTCTTGATGGCAGAAAACTCCTACTATTTAGGCCATTACAAAGACGCGCTCCAGTCTTACGAAAAATCCTTAAGCTCAAGCTCTGATCTGGACAGAGACGTACATGCGATATATGGAAGGGCGTGGAGCTACATCAAGATGCGCAAATACGAAGACGGTCTAATGGAATTTGAAAGATTGCGGGCCTTAAATAGAGAAGTCCCTATCATGGATTCTGTCTTGTTTGGGGAAGCAGAATCATTCATAAAGATGCAGAGATTTGAAGAAGCCATAAAGGGCTTTAATGGTATTATAGAGAATTTTCCCAGAAGCAGGTGGGCGGCTAATGCCTATCTTGGCAAGGGCGAGGCATTGCACAGGTTAGGACTGTACGAAGATGCCGTCAAGGTCTTGCAGCAGGGGCTAAAGCTCTTCCCTTCGAGTGAATATTCAGATGATATGCGACATAATCTGGCATGGACATATTTTAAAATGGATAGGTTTGATGATGTAGTTAGAGAGTTTACCAGGGTAATAAAGGAGTCGGACAGTGATTTCTACCGCATATCCGCGTATTGCAGATTGGGTGATGTCTACGTCCAGAGAGACGAACCCAAAAAGGCCTTAGATGTGTATGACATGGTCATTAAAGAGGCCAATGTCAATCCTGACGCAGTATTTGGTTATGTGGATTACGCGCAGTATCAAATAGGACGCATCCTTTTTAAATTAGAAAGATTTGAAGGCGCTATCCTGACATTTCAGAGCCTATTAAAGAATTATCCTGATTCAAGCAACACAGAAGATGCTATGTTTGGTCTGGCTGTAGCGCATTTTAAAAAAGGGGCTTTTGAATCTTCGATCCGCGAGATAGAAAATTTATTGGACAAGTTTAAAAGCAGTAAATACGAACGAGAGGCCAATTTTTATCTGGCAAAAGCGCATTATAATATTGCGAACTACAGAGAGGCGTTACGTATATTTAAGGCTATATCATCGACAGGGACTGCTTCAGAATCTTCGACCAGGGCATTTTATGAGATGGGGTGGTGCTATTATAAGACAGGGGATACCCATAAGGCCTTGGCGCACTTTGAGAATTTTATTAATATCTACCCTGAAGATGCCTTGTCTGAGGACGCGCGTTTCTGGCTCGCAGAGCAATATGCAAATAAAAAGGCAATTGAGAAGGCTGAAAAATACTTCCGTGATGTGATCAAGAACTATCCTGGAGGGGTATTGGCTGACGATGCAGAATACAGGCTTGCTATCATGGCTTATGAGAATGGAGACAAAAATAAAAGCATCAGGATGTTAAATCGATTAAAGGAAAATTATCCGGAAAGCGAACTCCTTCCTGTGGCTGAGCTTAAGGTAATCGAGATATCGATCAAGAAAAAGAATTTTGTAAGGGCAAAGGAGCTCCTGGAGAAATTCATGAAGGATTATAAAGAGACATCATATATAAAGGTTGCCTCCAGGTATTTCGCAGACATATTAAGGACAGAGGGAGATATGGAAAAGGCTATAGATTATTACAAGAAGGCCCTGGATAATAGACGCGGAGATTTTAACGCGAATATACAATATCTGGTAGCAGAGCTTTACGAGGGCTTAGGCGGTCTTGATGATGCAGTCGCAGAATATATGAAGGTCGGGTATATATATCCTGATTCTACACAGACCGTTGTTAAATCTCAGCTGGCCTGCGCTAAGATATTCGAGAAACAAAAAAAATGGCAAGACGCAGAGAAGCTTTATAAAAAGGTCTCTGTGATGGAGGTCAATGAGTCGATGTATGCGAGAGAGAGATTGGAGTGGATAAGGAGAAATAAACGCTAAGAAGGAGGGAAGGAATATGTTCGAACTAATCCAAAAAGGTGGACCAGTGATGTACCCTATTGCATTGTGTTCAGTATTGGCTTTTGCCATAGTGATAGAGAGATTTTATTATCTTTACAAGGCAAAGATAGATACAAGAGATTTCATGAGCAACATAGAGATCACCATAAAGCGCAATAGGATAGCAGAGGCGATAAAGATCTGTGAAAAGACATCAGGCCCTATCGCCCATATAATCAAGGCAGGGATCTTAAAGCATGATAGGTCCAGGCAGGAGATAAGAGAATCTATTGAAGATGCTGGACATCAGGAAGTCCCGAGACTTGAAAGACACATAAGCCTTCTAGCAACAATAGCGCATATTGCGCCGCTTTTGGGACTATTGGGTACTGTTACAGGGATGGTCAGGGCATTTCAGATAATCCAGGAGAAATCTGTTTCATTTAATCCTGTGAGCCCTGGAGATTTAGCAGGCGGCATATGGGAGGCGCTTTTGACTACAGTAGCTGGTCTTATCGTTGCTATTCCTACAGTCGTGGCGTACAACTACATGGTTAGCAGAATCGAGGAGTTTGTACTTGAGATGGAACGCAGCGCAACAGAAGTGACAGATATGCTGTCACAGAGAGCGTAAACAAGGAGTTCTACTATGAGATTTAAACGTCATGTCCAATTCAAAAAAGGTCATCTAGATATTGCGCCGCTTATTGATTGTATCTTTCTGCTTCTGATATTCTTTCTTCTGACATCAAATTTTATATTTCAGCCAGGAATAAAGATAGATCTTCCAAAGGCAGTAACAAGCGAAGTCGTGCAGGAGAATACACTGGTGATCACAGTAACATCGGATAACAGGTTTTATCTGAACGAGGCGCCCATAACCTTTGCTGAGTTAAAGAGTAAATTAAAGCGTATAGCTGGCAAGGACAAACCTATTTTAATAAAATCAGATAGGGATGTCGCATTAGGCAAGGTAGTGGGTATCTGGGATTTTTGCAGGGATATAGGTGTTACGCAGGTAAATATAGCAACGAACCAGGAAGTTAGATAGAGATGCATAAATCCCAAATCCCAATAATACCAATACTACCAAATAAATCCCAATCTCCAAATCCCAAACATGGTTTTGGATTTGGGATTTTGGATTTATTTGGGATTTGGTAGTATTGGGATTTGGGATTTTTTAAATATGTTACTAAAAGACCGAAATCTAAACATTGCGATAATAGTATCCGCATCGTGGCATCTTGTCTGCATGTTCTCAGTAAGCCCTGTGCTTATATCGCCAGACATAAGAAAGGACTATGCAGCTGTTTCGTTCCTGGGCTCTATTTTAGAGAAGGTCAAACCTCTCCCGGAAAAATCAATAGATCTCGATAAGAGTTCTTTTGTAGAAAAACTAGAAGAGAGAAAGACAGTTCACTTAGATGATTTTGAGCTTGGTTTACCAGAGGTATTTTCAAGGTCTGCGCAGGCCAAGTCAGATAAAGAAGAAATTGATCTTTCAGTAAAGAAAGATGTTGGCTTTATTTCGGAACTGTATTCTAGTGATAGAGGAAAGAGGAGGCTTCGTTTTAAGGATGCCTTGGTTGGCGGCGATGCTAAAAATAGAACCCTGTTATATAAACCGGATTTACCAAAGTTACCATATTTACTCTCTGGTTTTTATGAGGCGACTATCAGGTTTATAGTGTCAAAAGATGGCATCCTCAGAGATCCAGAGTGTATTGTCTCCAGTGGTTCTTCTGAGATAGATCAGCTTGCTATAAGATACATAAGAAGGTGGCAATTCGCGCCGCATGATGAGGATCAAGAGGGCATTGTGAGGATTAAATTTGGTGACTAGTGACCTATGGTAAGAATAGAATTCTCATTAGCTATTTCGCTATATCTTATTATAACAATATGCGTGATCTTGGCGGCGTGGATAATATGCGAAAAGAAAAAGACACTAGAATTATTTTCTTCCGAAAAGAATTTTTTCTGGCAATGCGATATATGCACTTATGTATATGTTGACAGTAGGCATGCTGCTATTTCAACATGTCCCAGGTGCGGGAGTTATAACAAGAAAGCTGACAGCTGATAGCTGAAAGCTGATAGCTAGCAAGGAGGTATATATGGCAGAAGCAAAAGCAAGGGCAGAAGAGAAGCTGCCTATTGGTCCACCTTTAAAGGTGCTGGACTACAGGACCATAAGCAAGGGTTTTGGCTGGTGGTCAGCAGTGGTTCTGATCGAGTCATGGGGCAATAAGAGATTATGTCTTTACCTATGGCAAAAATCAGACACTGGCTGGAAAAGAAAACAGAAGTATACCATACACAGTCAGGAACGCTGGCGCTTGATCCTAGGGTCGATAGAAGAATTGATAGGCGATTTACAATAATCGCGGAATCTACGCGCAAGGTATTATATGTTGAATATAAATAACAATAAGGGTGTAGCCTTGTTTATAAGCTTAGCTTTACTGTTGCTGCTGTCTACAGGCGCAATAGTATTTCTTTTGACAGCATATAACTCTGTAAATATCAATGAGGCTATTGCAAGAAAAAAGCGAGCTATCATTGTAGCAGAAGCAGGCATTAACTATGCCTATTGGAAGATCCGGATTAACGAAGATGATGCTGGAGACCCCATGAGCGACTATTTCCCTTCCCCTGGCACTTGTACATTCACAACAGAAGATACCCCTCCAGATATTCCTATTTCCCTGTTGCCAGGTTGGACTTTACAGGTCGATGTAGTTGATTTAGTAGGCACTGGCCGCAAGACAATAAACTCAACTGTTACCTATCCCAAGTCATCCGTTTTTAGCCCATAAAAATCTAATTACATAACTCATTTATTTATATATAGTTATGTATCCTTTCCAGCTCCCTACCTTGACAAAGTAAGTTCCTTATGGTATATTTTATTTCACCTAACTCTAGGTAAGTGCATTAGGGGGTGTTATAGATGACTAGACTCATGGATACTGATGAATTGGCCAGATATCTTAAGTTGGAAAAGCAGACTATTTATAATTGGCTTCATCAAAAGAAGATTTCAGGCATAAAGGTTGGACATGTCTGGAGATTTGATAAGCGGTCAATTGATAAATGGTTGTCTTCCAATCTGATCGAGGCCAAAGCAAAGGTAAAATAAACAGGGATCTGCTATGAATAAGAATCTCCTGGCTATTACAAAACAGGTAGTAGGTCTATATGTAAGTAATGATACTGTAGATCTCGTTGTGCTTAAGGGGACCTTAAAAGGTCCAAAACTTGTTAAGTTTGGCCAGACAGCTATATATCCAAAGAAACAAGAAGCTCAGGCAGCAGTGGTCGAGTCTCAGGATGATGCTGCGCCTTTGGCAAGCAAGCTCTCCCAGCAAAAGACGGAAGAAAAAACCAGGGATGACTATGTAGTCGAGGCTATACAAAGAGTTTTCAGGGACAACAATGTCAAGCCAGGTAATGTAGTCACTGCTATTTCGAGCGAAGAAACAATGGTGCGCTATTTTCAAATGCCGAAGATACCAAAACAGGAATGGTCATCAGCAATAAATTTTGAGGCAAAGCGCTATATCCCTTTCCGCATGGAGGATGTGGCTTCAGATTTTCAGGTGATAAAAGGGTCGTCTTCCGATAGCAGTATGGATGTTGTATTTGCCGCAGTGAAGCAAAAGGCAATAGCAGACTTTGTAAGCCTGATCGAACGCGCAGGCGTGAAACCTGTTATTGTAGAACCATCGCCTTTTAGTCTTATAAGGGCCTTTAATGCAGCTGAACAGATAAGCAATAAGGTAAATACCGCAATCGTCAATATAACTACGAATTCAGCAAATATAACCATACTTAGAAACGGAGTCCCATATATAATTAGAGATATTCCTCTTGACGAGAGCGCCCCGGGCGATGGCTCGCTTGATCCTGTATTTGAAAAGCTCCTTTCTGAGATAAGGTTGTCATTTGATTTTTATGAGAAGCAATTTCCATCAGAGGTGATCGACAAGATAATCATCTATAGCCAATTACCCATTGAGAACTGGCATGAATTAGTAGGCAAGGAACTGCAGATACCTGTAGAGGTTGGTGATCCGCTGAGGGGGGTAAGGGTTAAAAAAGATATAGTGCCTCCTAAACTCGCTATTGCCTTTGGCCTTGCGCTCAGAGGTCTTTCAGAAACTTTTATAGGAGTGAATCTATGTAAAGAAAGGCTGCTTGTTTATAAGCATAAAGAGATATTCTTAAGGACCGCATTTCTCGAGGCGTCTGCTGCAATATTGTTGCTGATAATATTAAGGGTGATATGCATGAAGATGATAGCCCCGCTTCCAAAGGAGCTCGATCGTACTTTATCTGAAAGGCCAAAGGTCGAGGTCAATATAAAGGATAGTTCTATAGATACTTTAGAGAGAATGAAGAATGAGATGGAGGCAAAGAGGCATTTGATGGAGAATATCATCTTGAGCAGGACATATTTTACGGATAGATTAGTAGAATTAGCAGAGTTGATACCCAAGGACGTATGGCTTACTGAGATAGATTTTGAAGAGAAGATAGATAAAAAGAATGTGTCTAAGATTTCCAGAAGGCTCAGTCTCAGAGGCTACTGCATAATCGGCGAGAATAAAAATGAGGCAGATACTGTCAATAATTTTTTGATAGATTTAAAACAGAGTACTGCCATACAGAATGGTATGACGAGGGCGGATATCGTGTCTGTTGAGAAGACAGAGATACGAGGAGAAGGGGCAGCGAGTTTCGAGATATTATTCATTGGCCCGTGATATTATGAAAAAACCTGCGACCAAAAAAATAAGCAAGACCCTTATACTGACTGCAGTAGTAGTTGTCGTCACGCTGTTTATCGGTATAGTATTTATTTTTATACCGTTTTTAAGTAAAAGCAGGTCCTTTAGGGCTGATATATTGCAGGAAAGGGACAGAAATATTCTTATTGGCACAGTGAGGGCGCTTGACAAGCACCTGAAGGTTTACGAAAAAAGGCTGCCAGAAGGAAGGGGTGTTTCATGGCTTTTGAGCCAGATCTCTGATATGGCGGCAGAAGAAGGCATAGATATGGCTTCTATAAAACCAGGTACGCCAGAGAAAAGAGGCCTATACACTAAATTATATGTAGAAATGGATATTACCTCTACGTATCATCAGCTTGGCAGGTTTATATCTAAGGTTGAATCGTCAGAGAAATTCTTAAGAGTCGAACGTATCAATACAAAGAGGCTTGACGAGAATGCGGATTTTGAGGCAGGCGATTCAAAGGTCAAGGCCTTTGACACGAAGTCACACATTGTGATCAGCATGGTAGTTTTAAAGGAATAAAATGGCTGAGATGAATCTGAAAAAACAACAGATAGAATATATAGGCGTAGGCGCTCTTGTGCTTGTGGCGCTTTTAATCGGCCTTACAAGGTTTAAGAAGGGCGACAACAATGACGAGGTTTTTTCCAGAAAGGAATTTAATGAGAAGTGGGCCGAGGTAGAGGTATTAGAGGCAAAGGTTCCGGAAGAGGAAAGCGGCGTGGCTTATTTAGCTGGAACAGGAAGGGTGCCGTTCAAGAGTCCATTGGAGGAAGAGGCAGTAAGCGTGGAAGATGAAAGCGCGATTCTTCCTGAGATGAAGTTTCAGGGCATGGTGTGGAGCAGCATAAGGCCGCAGGCTATAATAGATGATAAACTTTATGATGTGGATGATGTAATAGAGGTAGGTCTGGGAGAGACCAAATCTCAAGTTAAAATTAAAGATATTACCAGGACTGGAATACGTTTAAGGTTTAAGGGTAAAGATTTTATTGTTAGGCCCAAATAACAAAGGAGGTCATTA
The DNA here is from genome assembly GCA_030765235.1 of Candidatus Gorgyraea atricola. Classification (NCBI taxonomy): domain Bacteria; kingdom Pseudomonadati; phylum Candidatus Omnitrophota; genus Candidatus Gorgyraea; species Candidatus Gorgyraea atricola. Next base: position 369,024 of record JAVCCW010000029.1, read on the forward strand.
TGAAGATAGTAAGACTTATCATCGCCATTATATTTAGTATTTTTATGTCATCATCTTCGATTGCTGCGAAAGTAGGGGCAAGTCCTGGAAACCTGATTTCCATGGATTTTCAGGATGCAAATCTAAAGACTGTCCTTAAGTTATTTTCACAACAATCAGGACTTAATTTTGTCGCAGGCCAGAATATAAAGGCCAGGACAGTCACGATTTATTTTGATGGTGTCACAGTGGAAGATGCCTTGAATCATATTATGAGCGCAAATAACCTTGTCTATGAACAAGAGCCTGGCAGTAATATATTTATAGTCAAGGAATCCGTGAAACCAAAGGTCGAGACATTGACTAAGATATACGAGTTAAAGTATGCGCAGTTAGCACCTCCTCCGACAGAAGCAGGGGAATCAAAACAGGACGCGGAGATAGTTAAAGTTATAGAGGACATTCTGAGTAAAGATGGCAAGGTTATAGCTGATAAAAGATCCAACAGCCTTATTATAAAGGAGATGCCGAGCCAGTTTGCTATTATTGAGGATGTGCTGGCAAGGCTTGATGTAAGGACATCTCAGGTCATGATAGAGGTGGAGATAATAGAGACTACAACAACTGTTGCTGATAGATTGGGCATACAATGGTCAGGTACGTTTGGTGCATACGCAGGTCCTGCGTTGACTACCAGGTGGCCTTTAAAGGGAGCGCTTGTAGATAAGGATCTTATCACAGGAACTGGCGGCACCATGACTTTCGCTAGTACTACTGCTACGATGAGGGCTATATTGAGCGATACAGATTCCAGAGTTTTGGCAAGACCCAAAATACTTACATTGAATAATGAAACAGCATTGATAGAACTTACTGCTCAGACAGCTGTTGCCAGTATGACGAGTACTACAGATACTGGCTCTACGTCAACCACATCCACTCAGGCAGAGAGGATAGATACAGGCATAACATTAGAGGTCACACCACAGATAAATAAAGGTGGTTATATCACTATGCATATAGAGCCCACTGTTATAGTGCCAGTATTGTCAACGTATTTCACGACAGAAGGCAGCAAATTTGTAGATCCACAGAAAAGAAGCGCGAAGACTACGGTTATGGTCAGGGATGGCGAGACCATTATTATAGGAGGCTTGATATCCAGGGAAGATAGCTATGGAAAGACCAAGATCCCGTTTCTTGGGGATCTACCTTTAATAGGAGCTGCATTTCGTTATAAATCCAAGGATGAATTAGATAAAGAACTCTTGATATTTATCACACCTCATGTAGCGGATGACAGCGCATATAAGCTGGCAAATATCTCTGAGCGCGAACAGGAAAAACCAAAGGCTGTGAGAGAAAAAGAGATAAAGACGATATTAGATCTATTAGGGGAAGAAAAATAGAATGAGAAAGTCCAAGGATAAGTTGGGGCAAATATTACTTAACGAGAAGATCGTAACCGAGGAGCAGCTTAGAAAGGCCGTCGAGGTACAAAGGAAGGAAGGCGCAAAACTCGGTGACGTTCTGGTAAATCTTGGGCTTGTATCTGAAAAAGATATTGTGGTTGCGCTGGCAAAACAGTTAGCTATACCTTACGCGTCTTACTCTAAGGGACTCCTCAAGCCTACGGAAGGCCAGGATCTTGAAAAAGTAATACCTGAAGAATATGCCCGCAGGCACATGCTTCTGCCTATTTCAAAACACCTGGATTCTCTTACCATTGCTTTTGTTGATCCTTTGGATTTAATTGCAATAGACAATCTCAGACACATGACAGGATGCGAAATAAATCCTATTATAGCGACAAAATCCGATCTTCAGAGGGCCATCGACGAATTTTACGGAAGAGAGGACTTGCTTAAGGACGCAATAAGCGGTTCGTATGACCTCGAGGAATTTAAGACAGAAAAAATAAAAGAAGAAGATAATCTCAGCCTTGATGATTTGATCGCGCGCGCAGAAGAGGCGCCAGTGGTCAAGCTGGTCGATCTATTGCTTATGCAGGCCATAAAAGACAGGGTGAGTGATATACATATAGAGCCGTTTATGAACAAGATAAATATAAGATACAGGATCGACGGCGTGCTTTATGAAATACCGCCTCCGGCAAAACATCTTATTTCTGCCATTGTTTCAAGGGTAAAGATACTGGCTAATCTTGATATAGCAGAGAGGCGGCTTCCTCAGGACGGGGCGTTTTTAGTAAAGGTAGAGAACAAGGGCATTGATATACGTGTTTCAACAGTACCTGCTATCTACGGCGAAAAGGTCGTTATGAGGATACTGGATAAGTCAGCGACTCCTTTGGATTTAAATCGCCTTGGCTTTGAGCCAAAGGCGCTTGAGAATTTTAAAAAGGCTATAAAGAGTCCGCATGGTTTGATCCTGGTGACAGGTCCGACAGGAAGCGGAAAGACCACCACACTTTATGCTGCCTTAAATGAGATCAAGAGTCCGCGTCAGAATATTTCTACGGTCGAGGATCCTGTGGAATATAAGATCGAGGGTATAAATCAGGTCCAGATAAAACCTTCTATAGGTCTGACATTCGCTGCTGCGCTCAGGGCATTTTTAAGGCAGGACCCTGATGTTATAATGGTAGGAGAGGTGAGAGATCTTGAGACTGCTCAGATATGCATACGGGCATCACTTACAGGACATCTTGTTTTAAGCACGCTCCATACCAATGATGCGCCTAGCGCTATATCAAGGCTAATAGATATAGGTATCGAACCTTACTTGATAAGCTCTTCTTTGCTTGTTGTAGGCGCGCAAAGACTAGTGAGAAAATTGTGCCCTGAATGCAAGGAGGCGTATGAAACTCCGCCCAATCTAATAAGAGACTTTAAGCTAAAACAGGAACTTTTATATAAGCCAAAGGGTTGTGCTGCGTGTAGTCACACAGGTTACAGGGGAAGGATAGCTATTTATGAGGTAATATTACTCAATGATAGACTAAAGGAATTAGTTTCAAAGGGCGCAGGCCTGGGCGAACTTAAGAAGGTAGTCAGGGAGATGGGCATAAGATCTCTTGTAGATAGCGGTATTGAAAAAGTAGAAGCCGGAGTTACCAGTATAGAGGAAGTATTGAGTATAGCAATGGTGGCAGGGGGAGAATAAGGAGCGCAAGATATGCCGTTTTTCAAGTATGTAGCGCGGGATAAAACTGGGAAGTTGACAGAGGAGACTATAGAGGCTGCTTCTGAAGCAGCACTCTTGAATTCATTACAGGCAAGAGGGCTTTTTGTTGTTTCTATTGGCTCAGCTGCACAAGTAAAGCATGTAAAAAAGATGAAAAGGCGTTATCATCGCGGGGTCAAGACAGCTGATCTCATAATGTTCTCTAAGGAGCTGGCCACGCTTTTAAGTGCAGGAGTGACTCTTATAAAGAGCCTGGATATATTATGCAAGCAGATAGAGTCGCAGCTTTTGCTGAGGGCCGTGGAAACTATAAAAAAGGATGTTGAAGGAGGTTATACATTTCAGAATGCATTAAGGAAGCACAACAAGATCTTTTCTGAGTTTTGGATCCATCTTGTTGAGACAGGAGAGGCCAGCGGTCATTTGCCTGTCAGCCTTGAACAGCTCGCAGGATACCTGGAAGAGAGCGCGTCGCTAAAAAGAAAGATCACATCGGCCATGATCTATCCAATAATACTTATTTGTGTTGCAGTTGGCGCTATAGCGATATTTTTACTCAAGATCATCCCTATATTTTCTGAGATATTCAAGGGGTTTAACGTTGAGTTACCTTTACTTACTCAAATGGTGATCATGGCGAGCAATATTGCGAGAAAGTATTTTTTAATCGTCGCTGGGATGGTGGTGGCACTATTTTTTATTCTCAAGAAATATGTATCTACAAAAGCAGGGAGATGGCAGTTTGACAGTATTAAGCTAAAATTGCCTTTGATAGGACCGTTAATACAAGAGATAGCAACGGAGAGATTTGCAAGCGGCCTGGCAACTCTTCTTAAGAGCGGGGTTCCTATATTGCATGCCCTTGAGATCGCTGAAAAGACAGCAGGTAATAAATTAATGGAACAAGCGCTTAGAGACGTAAAGACATCTGTAAGGGATGGTAAGGGCATGGCGCAGACCATGCAGGAGAGTGCCTTATTTTCTCCGCTTGTGGTTCAGATGATAGGTGTGGGGGAGGAGATAGGGGAGCTAGGCAAGATGCTGGACAGGATATCCGCATTCTATAAAGAACGGGTCAATACCTTTATTACGAGACTTACAACGATGTTTGAACCACTGGTCCTGGTTTTTATGGGTATAGTGGTAGGTGTTCTTGTCGTGGCAATGTTTCTGCCCATATTCGGCATATCCAGCGCTATAAAAAGCTCTGGTTGACATAAAAAGAAAAAAGATTTGACTTAATACTGTTTTAATGTATACTTTATTTATAAAAACGAAAGGGGGAGTAACATGAGAAGTAAAGGTTTTACGCTGGTAGAAGTATTGATAGTCGTTATCATCATAGGTATCCTCGCTGCCATAGGCATACCGCAGTTTTCAGCTGCTATGGAAAAAGCAAAAGGCGGTGAGGCAAGGGCAGGCCTGGGGCATATACAGACCGCAGAAAAGATTTATTTTGCAGAAAACGACGCATATATTGGTGAACTTGGGGATACTAGTCTAGATTCATTACCGATCAGTGCCTTAGATTTGACTTTGACTCAGAAATACTGGACCTTTACAATTGACGTACCAGGCGAGAATGAAGATGGCGGTGCAACTGGCTACACGGCAACTGCGACAAGGAAAGGTGGATCCACAGCCTATCAAAATGACACTATTATGATGGACAACACCGGAGAGATAGGCGGAACTTGGGATTTTATTAATTAGGGTATGTTAAATAGGGCATGATCCGTTCTCAAACAACGGGGCATGTTATGCAAGGAGAAAGATTATGACAAAAAGAGGTTTTACCCTTTTAGAGGTTCTTATTGTCGTTATCATCATAGGTATACTTGCTGCGATTGCCTTGCCACAGTATACAAGCACCCTTGAGAAGGCAAAATCAGCCGAAGCCTTAACTGGATTAGGGTCTCTTAGGAGCTCTATGGATCGATATTGGTATGATCAGATGGCTACATCTGCATATACGCAGTTAAGCGGCGCTGCCGGGGTAGATAGTTTAGATGTGGAGGTTGATGTTACAACGTGGACTTATACTATAGATGATGCCGGCGATACAGACGGCAGAGATTATGTTATACAGGCAACTAAAGGTGATTTTTGGATAGATATAGATGAAGACGGGAATACTGCCAAGTCTACGAATTTGGGAGGGGATGGTACTGGGTTAAGTACAGGCAGCTAAAAAAGAGCCAATTGATATATGAAGATTAAGTGGCGCAGGATAGGTTTTACGCTTACGGAATTATTGATCGTAGTGATAATAATCGGAGTGCTGGCGACCCTGGCACTTCCGATGCTTGTCAAGACACTTGAAAAGGCAAAGGTCGGAGAGGCGATAAGCAATTTAAATCTCATAAGGACAGGACAAAAAGTCTATTATCTGGAATATGGGCAATTTTCCGATACTGTAGGCCGTTTGAATATAGAAAATCCAAATAGTGCAGCAACTAGCTATTTTGATTATACCGTTGAAGACTCGGATAGTTCTGATTTTACTGCAAGGGCTCAAAGAAAGAGTGACGCCCCATCTCCCTACAGCACGTATTATTATGAAATAGGTAAGAACGGTACAGTTAGTTCCGAACCAACCCCTGGCAACCCCTTTTAAGTAATCAATAATGAACAATAAAGGTTTTACCCTTACAGAGATCATAGTAGCGGTGCTCATTATAGTCATCGCGTCAACTGGTCTATTGGGAGCGTTTTTTGGAGGGCAACAGATAATGGAGCGTTCATGGCACAGGATGCAGGCGTTGAATTTTGCAATAGAGGCACATGAGAAGTTAAGGGCCGGTTATAATTACAATGATTCTGAAATGTCTGTGGGTGCCCATACAGAGGCAGACATAGGGACTGTTCTAAAAGGAGATCTCGCGGACTCAGATCTGAGCGCAGTTCTTACCTATGATGTAATAGCAGAACCAGAACCAGCAAGCTATAAGGAAGTGGCTATAAATGTCAGCTGGGACGAGAGGAGTTTTGAATAAAAAGGGGCTTACCTTAATAGAAGTCATACTGTCAATGGCCCTTTTGAGTATTATATTTCTGGCAGTGTCTTCTTTGTATGTTGCCAATCACAGGTTCTACCTTACTGCAAATGATAAGGTAAACATAAACTATGAATTGCAATACGCCTTTCAGCATATTTATGAGAATGTGATCACTGGGATAGGAGATAAGAATAACCTTGCCGTAGACATACAGGCAGGAAACCTCGAATTTAGTGTTCGGCAGATAGATGATATCGACCCGGACGCGCCGCCCACGTATAACGACTATGATGATGATTTAGATGTAGGCTATAAGATCGACAGCGCTGCCAAGACTCTTTTATTTGACAGTGATGACGATGGCGTTTATGAAGAGTCTCTTGTTCCTACCATTGATATCCTTGGTACTGGCGGGCTGTCCAGTTTTACCTTAGAGGATAATGTGCTCATAATCAAGCTGACAGGCGAATCCAAGACATCAGTGGGAGACACAAAACAGCGCCTGACCATGTACTCTGCCTGCTACCCCCGTCTCAACGCATTCCAATAATTTACCAAATATAGTTTTTATGGTATAATATTAGTTGTTAGCAAGAGGTCCCTCGACGCGCCAAATAATGCTTTGCATTATTTGGCTTGCTCGGGATCAAATTTGCTTTGCTGTGTATTTTAGGTCCTTCAGCGCCTACAATGCTCCTGTTCGTTGCATTGCTTAACGGCGCTTCAGGATCAATTTTGCATTCGCAAAATTGGGGCTCGCCCCGTTCCAAATTGCTCGATTTTAAGAATCGAGCAATTTGGAATGGGGCAGTAGTTCAGTTGGGAGAACGCGTCGTTCGCAACGACGAGGTCGCGGGTCCGAGTCCCGCCTGCTCCACCAAGTTAAGAGAGGTAAGTTCATGCGGTTTTATGTTTCTCCTGAATTTATATTTTCTGAAAGAGGCTTGATCGAAATACGGGATAAGGCTGAGATCCATCATATACGCGATGTGATGCGGCTGGGTAAGGGTATCAGTGTGGTTATTTTTGATGGTCAGGGTAAAGAGTATATAGGTGGCATAAAGGATATAGAGAGAGACAGGATAATTATAGAGATCAAAAAGACCAGAGACCTTAGTGCGGACGCTCAGATTGATATTACGCTTTATCAGGCGATTCCAAAGAAAAACATGGATTTTATAATAGAAAAGGCTGTTGAATTAGGCGTTACTACGATTGTACCTGTCGTTACTGACAGGACAATTCCTCAAATAAAGAATAAAAAAATAGAGCGATGGAGGCGGATCGCTATGGCAGCGTCTAAACAGTGCGGTAGAGTAAGATTGCCAGGCATATTGGATGTCATGCGGTTTAGCGATGCCTTAACAGCGTCGAAGAAAACAGATTTAGTGCTTTTTGCTGCACTGGAAGAAGACGCAGCGCCATTAAACGCAATATTAAAAGGATCAAGGCCAAATAGCATATCTGTGTTTATCGGACCAGAAGGCGATTTCAGCGAACAGGAGATTCGTATGGCAAAGCAGGAGAATTGCAGGATCTGTTCTCTTGGGTCATTGGTCTTAAGGGTTGAAACAGCAGCTATCTATATACTCTCATGCTTGAGGTATGAAGATATCCTTTAAGCCTAAAATAATGAAGATTCTGATTGTAAAATTTTCAGCCGCAGGTGATGTCTTAAGGACCACTGCGCTCTTGCATGGAATTAAAAGGAAATGGCCTGAGTCTGAGGTATGGTGGATTACTTCTCAGGATGCAGTGGATCTATTAAAGCACAATGATTTTATCAATACATTGCTGGTCTATGGTAGCAAGGATGCAGTGTGTTTAGATGGGTCTACTTTTGATCTCTTGATATGCCTGGATAAAGAGAGGGAGTCTACAGCGCTTGCCAGCAGACTGAAAGCAGGCAAGAAGATAGGATTTGGAGGGAATAGCAGTGGAGATCTACGCATTTTTAATAAAGAGAGCGAATACGCATATTTGTTGGGCGGAGTCGGGAGGCACAGTTAAATCAAGACTTAAAAAAGGCCTTTGGAGATAATGTCTATGATAGCGGTACTGATAATAATCTGAGGGAGCTTGCTTCTATATTGAAATATTGTAATGCTGTAATTGCTGGTGATACGCTTGCCATGCACATAGCCATAGCTTTAGATTCCTGCATTGCGTTTACAAAAAAATGACAAAAAAGGCTTTTTACATAAAGACATTGGGTTGCAAGGTCAATCAATATGAGTCGCAAGTGATACGCGAGAATTTTTTGAAGCAGGGCTATATCGAGGCAGAAAATATTGATGAGGCTGATATATGCGTGATTAATAGCTGTACTGTTACTTCTACGAGCGATTCTAAGTCACTCAGGCTGATTCGCAATGCTATTAAGCAGGGTAAATGCGTTGTTGCGACAGGGTGTATGGTGGAGGGCGCTGAGTTAGATTTATCTAAGTTTGGCGGAGTGAGATTTATTGTTAGGAACAAGAATAAGTATAAGATCCCAGAGCTTATAGGGGGACCCCGCACCAGTCGCTTCGCTCCGGTACGGGGCAAGCAAGGGGTGGGGATTTCGGGGTTAAAGGGTCATACCAGGGTTTTTGTGAAGGTTCAGGATGGGTGCGATAATGTTTGTTCGTATTGTAAGGTGAGAGTCGTCAGGGGTTATTCAAGAAGCAGGCCTTTAAAAGAGGTGCTGGATGAATGTACCACTATAATTAAGAATGGCACAAAAGAGATAGTGCTTACAGGGATTTGCCTCGGGGCATATGGAAGAGATATCTCGACAAGTCTATCGACTTTGATAAATGATCTATGCAGAATAAAAGGGGATTGGCGATTGAGATTAAGTTCAATAGAACCAAAGGACGTAGATAAAGATTTATTAAAGCAATTCCAGGCTCAAAAAAAGATCTGCAGGCACTTGCATCTGCCGTTTCAAAGTGGCGATGATCATGTTTTAAAGAGGATGCGCAGGCCGTACAAGGGAAGCGATTATCTCAATATTGTGCAAAGAATAAAAGATGCGGTGCCTGACATTGCAATAAGCACTGATATTATGGTGGGTTTTCCAGGAGAGACTGAAAAGAGATTCAAGAACACAATGGATTTTCTAAACATTGTCAGGCCTATGCGCATGCACATATTTCCATTTTCAAAAAGATCTGGCACAGGGGCGTATGACTTTAAGGACCAAGTAAATAGCGTTACAAAGAAAAAAAGAGAAGATAAGCTAGTACAATTGGCGCAGGTATTTACAAATGAATTTACAAATAATTTGCGGGATAAAGATGTTGAGGTGCTTGTGGAAGACAAGAGATCAAGAGACGGTCATCTGCAAGGCTATACAGGCACCTATATAAAGGTATACCTACCCGGCCCAGACACCCTCAAAGGCCAATTCGTAAAAAGGAAACGCTTGTAACGCTTCTGCACCACCCAGACCAAGGGGTCCTGGGGACGCAAAATTTACCCAGCGTGAAAATTTTGCTCTTTTTTTACGCTCGCTCGCTAAAGTAGACAAAACAGTCAGTGACTGTTTTGTCTACTTTAGCACCGTGCCCGCTCGCGTAAAAGAAGCCCCATGCCTCCTTGGTCTGGGCGGTGCAGAAGGCATATAAGCTAAAAGGAAGGCCTGAAGAGCGAATTTGAAAATTTAGTCTTTTATGTAGCATTTTGGTGGTTTATTCTGTCACATTATATGAGACAAAAAGGCCGAAAACTGTTCGACACCCACACCTATGGTGTGGGTGAAGTTTTTTCGGTCCCGCCAAAATGCGGAATAAAAGATGACCTGTTTCCGAGCGGAGCCCCGCCCTTTCGTAGAAAGAGCGGGGCGAAGCGAGGAGGGAAATTTTCATCTGAGCGAACAGGCCTTCCTTTTAGCTTAAGCTTGCAGTGTGACTATTCAAATAGTAATAAAAAGAAAGCGCTTACCTTGACAAATGAGAAACATGTGCTATACTTAAATTACTTATAGTTTCACCCCCGTTTTAATATATGCCTCATACAAGGGTTAATTGGGTCGACATTCTTTTTGTAATTCTTTTAATCAGAACAGGTTACGTAGGCTTGAAAAGTGGCTTTTTGCCCGAGTTTTTCAGGCTTTTAGGCCTATTCGTAGCGTTTTTATTCTCTTTCAATAATTATACCTCTTTGAGTCGTTTTATATCTATTTATACCAGGTGGGGCGGCGTAGGCCTAGATGTAGTTTCGTTTTTATTCGTATTTTTAGCTACACTCTTCATATTTAAGATAATAGGTATTTTCGTAAGAGTCTTTTTCAGCGGTGAAAATCTTTCAAGGCCAAATGCATTGGTTGGAGTTACACTGGGTCTTGGAAGGGGTATCTTGATAGCAGGGCTTATCTACACCTTATTTGTCAATAGCCCTTTTAAGTATCTGGCCAGCAGCGCACGCGACAAGTCATTTTCAGGACAGTACATTGTAGATGTGGCGCCTTTTGTGTACGAGCAGGGCATAAAGTTATGCCCTTTGAAGAAAAACAATACACCATTAGTTAGGATGCTGGAGCATCAATAATCGGAGGTCTTAAGTGAAACTCGGAGATATCTATAAGAATGTAATCAATGTTGGGATCAGCAATGATCCAAGAGGCAAGCAGAATGTAAAGAAAGAACTTTTAAGGGCCAAGAAAGAATACGACAGTCTGAGCAAAGATAAAAAGGAGTTTTACGATAAAGATAGACTTCTTCATCCATATAGTGATACGCGTATACTTTTTGGAAAGAAAGAAGCTGAGATCAAGACAATACTTGTGGGCATAGACATGGAGGTAGGAGAAGTTGTTCTTGCCGATAGATTGCGCCAAAAAGGAGAAAAGGTGGATTTATTGATGGGGCATCATCCTGAAGGCATAGCACTCGCAGGATTTTATAATGTCATGTACATGCAGATCGATATATTAAACAGGATCGGCGTACCCATAAATATCGCAGAGAGTTTAATGACAGAAAGAATAAAAGAAGTCGAAAGAAGGGTCATGCCTGCAAATCACTCGCGGCCCGTAGATGCTGCGAGGCTTCTTGACATTGCGTTTATGACATGCCATACGCCGGCAGATAATTGCGTGGCTTCGTATCTGCAGGGGCTAATGGATAAGAAGAAACCAGATACGCTTGGCGATATAATGGATATCCTTATAGGGATCCCTGAGTACAAAGAATCAGCAAAGCTTAATTGCCCGCCTAAGATCATAAGGGGTTCGTCGTCGAGCAAAGCAGGCAAGGTTTTCGTGGATATGACAGGCGGCACAGAGGGCTCTAAGAATATCTTTAGCAGGCTTTCGCAATCAGGCGTGTCAACGCTGATCTGCATGCACTTGAGTGAAGAGCATTTCAAGAAGGCCAGAGAAGAACATATGAATGTAATTATAGCCGGGCATATTGCCAGCGACAATGTCGGCCTTAATATCATGCTCGACGAATTAGAGAAGAAGGACAAGTTTAAAATACTCCCTTGTTCAGGGTTTCGAAGATTTTCTAGGAGAAAATAGATAATGCCAAAGATCCCAGAACACATATTAAATGAGATACAGGATAGATGCGATATAGTGGAGGTGATCTCCAGTTATATCCCTTTAAAGCCTGCAGGCAGGAACTTTAAGACAACTTGCCCTTTTCACCATGAAAAGACCCCGTCTTTTGTAGTGAGCCCTGATAAGCAGATATACCACTGTTTTGGATGTAATTCAGGCGGGAATGTATTTAATTTTATAAAGGAATACGAAAAAACAGATTTTATAGACGTTGTAAAGATGCTGGCCACAAAGACAGGGGTGAAACTACCTGAGTATAAAAAATATAACCAGGCTGATGATTCAGTGGTGAGCAATATTTACAGCGTAAATGATATTGCAGCGAGTTACTACAGTACTCTGCTGGAGAAGTCCAACGGCTCTTCAGAAGTGAAGCGTTACATAGAAAGAAGAGGGCTTGAGAAAGATACAATCAAAAGATTCAGAATAGGCTATGCGGATCCTGCATGGAGGTCTTTACTGGAGTATGTCTCAAAGAGAGGTATAAAGCCAGAGATGGCAGTGAAGGCAGGCCTGATTCAAAGAGGAAAAGAAAATTCCTTTTATGACCTTTTCAGGAACAGGGTCATATTTCCAATATGTGATGTAAGAGGAAGGGTCCTGGGTTTTGGCGCAAGGGTATTAGATCAAACTCTTCCTAAATATATAAATTCACCAGAGACCTTTGTATATAAGAAAGGGCATCATCTTTACGCGCTTAATTTTGCAAAATTATCTATAAGAGAAAAAGGTTTTGCAGTAATAACAGAAGGCTACCTGGATGTAATTACAAGTCATCAATATGGCATAAACAATGCCATATCCTCTTTAGGTACTGCTATTACCATAGAGCAGATAAGACTTCTAAGGAGATATACGCATAACGTTGTTATGGTCTATGATGCTGATCAGGCAGGTGAAATGGCAACATTGAGGGGATTAGATCTGCTTTTGGAAGAAGGCATGAGCGTAAAGGTCGCTACCTTGGAGAAGGGGCATGACCCTGATAGCTTTATACGCAAATTCGGACCGCGCGGTTTTCATGAAGCAATAAAAAAGGCAAAGAGCCTTTTTAGATATAAATTAGACCTATTGACAGAGAGATTCGATAAAGAGGATGTAGATGCAAAGGCAGAGATCGTTAGAGAGATGCTCTTGACTATACACAAGGTAAGAAATTCTGTTGTAAAGGCAGAGTATATCAAAAATTTGTCGCAGGAGCTTGCTGTAAAGGAAGATGCAGTATGGGACGAGCTGAAGAGGATGAAGAGAGGTGCTACTAAGGGACCCCGTACCAGTCGTTTCGCTCCGGTACAGGGCAGGCAAGAGATAAGAAAAGACATCAAAATTCCGCTGGCAGAGAAGATATTGGTGAAGTTGATGATCGAGGATTCAAATGTCGTAGATGCGGTCAAGGATAACCTGCACCCGTTTGATTTTAAGAATTCCGACGTAAGGCATTTAGTCGAGGCACTTTTTACATTAAATACCGACGGTAATTCTATAGATGCAACAAGGCTGATAAATTTCCTGGAAGATAAGGTTTCGCCTCATGTCATATCGTTTATTGTAAATGAAGATATCGAGATACGGGATAAAGAGCGGAATGTCGCGGATTGCATAAAGACGATCAAGAGGGAACAGAAAGAAGATAGGCTAAAGGATATCCAAAATAGGCTTGTCGTAGCGCAGAAAAAAGGATATGAAGACGAGGCAAGGGATTTGTTAAAGGAATTCAACAGATTGATAAAAGGAGGGATATAACCCCATGGAGAAGGCATTGAAAACCAAGAGCAGAAAAAAGGATGTGAATGGCCAGCTCGATAAGTTATTGACGCTTGGGAGAAAAAAGGGTTACCTGACTTACGAAGAAATAAACGATTGTTTGCCAGAGGATATTATTTCTGCTGGACAAATAGAAAAGGTTTTCTCGGCGCTGGATAACGAAAAGATAGGCGTGGTGGATTCTGAAGAAGAGGCAAAGGCGTTAAAGAAACGTTCAAGCGCTAATGGCGATAATGGGAAAGAACGCGCCAGTGATAAGAAAAAGTCAGCAGCTCCGGTCAGAAGCACAGGCGCGGAAGATCCTGTAAAGATGTATCTCAGGCAGATGGGCCAGATACCGCTTCTTTCAAGGGAAGACGAGCTGAGGCTTGCCAAGGATATAGAAAAGGCAGAGGAGGAATATAAGAAGGCAGTTTTGAGCTGCCCTTTTATTAAGGATTCTGTGCTCTCCCTGATAAACAATGTCCTGGTGAAAGAATTCAATATCGAAGAAGTCATGAAAGCTGCGCCAGTTGCCAGGAAAGAAGACGATGTCCTGAAAAGACTTGAGATGTTGGCCAGAAAAGTAAGGGCCGCTAAGAAGGGGCAGGGCATAATGGAGTTGTGTCTGGAATTCAGCTTCTGCACATCTGTAATAGAGGATTTTGCAAACAGGATCAGAACAGCTATCTCTGAAATAGACTCTATTGACAGAGAGATCCTGAGAATGAGAAGGCGCAGGATAAGAGGAAGTATAACATCTTTTGAGAAGAGAAAGAGAAGCATAGAAGAGAGATTTGGCAAGAAACAGGACGATATAAAGAAGGAGTTTTCCTTTATCAGAAAACAGGCCTTGAAGTTCAACAGGGTCAAAAAGGCAATGGTAGAGGCAAACCTGAGGCTCGTGGTCAGCATTGCTAAGAAATATACCAACAGGGGTCTTTCTTTTCTTGATCTGATTCAGGAAGGGAATATAGGCTTGATGAAGGCAGTGGAAAAGTTTGAATATAGACGTGGATATAAATTCTCTACATATGCGACATGGTGGATCAGGCAGGCTGTAACACGTTCTATAGCTGACCAGGCCAGGACCATAAGGATCCCTGTGCACATGACAGAGACCATAAATAAGCTCATAAGGGTTTCAAGGATCCTTGTGCAGGAGAATGGCAGGGAGCCAGCAGCAGAAGAGATCGCATCTGAGATGAGGATGAGCGTTGAGAAAGTGAGAAGCATCCTGAAGATCGCGCAGGAGCCGATTTCCCTGCAGACACCTATAGGAGATGAAGGAGACACTAGCTTTGGTGATTTTATCGAAGATAAGAAAGCTGTCTCTCCTGCAAATGCCAGTGCTTATACAATGCTCAAGGAAGAGATGGATAAGATCCTTAATACCCTCACAGAAAGAGAAAAGAGGGTGTTGAGGTTGAGGTTTGGAATAGGTGATGGCTATCCAAGGACACTTGAGGAAGTAGGAAGCATCTTTAATGTCACAAGGGAAAGGGTTCGTCAGATAGAGGCAAAGGCATTGAGGAAACTGAGACATCCTATCAGGAGCAGGAGACTCAAGAATTTCCTAGAGATGGCCTTTGGCTAGGAGATCTAACCACATGATTCGTGTGTTAAGGGCCGGACTATTAAGTTCGGTCCTTTTTTTGTTTATAGTTTTCATAGCGACACCATGTCTTGCGGATTTTAGATTTGCCGTGATGGGGGATAGCCGCGGAAATGATGACGGGATAAATACAAAAATACTGCCCAGGCTTTTAGAGCAGTTAAAGTCTGATAAACCAGAGTTCATCGTGTTTGTCGGAGATTTAATCACAGGTTCAAAATATAGCGATGAGCACAGAAAGAGACTCTTAAAGTGGAAGGCTATTATAGAAGACTATGGCATACCTGTCTATATTGTCGTCGGAAATCACGAGATAACTTCGGAAAGATCAGAGACTATATTAAAATCCATCTTTGGAGACCTGACATACTCCTTTAACCATGAAAACGCGCATTTTGTAATATTGGACACTGCGGTATACAAAAATTTCAACAGGATCGATGAAACGCAACTTGAATGGTTGAAAAACGATCTCGAGAAAAATGACAAAGACATTGTCTATATTTTCGGTCATAGCCCAGCGTATCCTGTCAGTCATCATATAGGAAGTTCATTAGATAAATATCCTGCTGAAAGAGACAGATTGTGGGGTATTTTTAAGAAATACGGAGTGGACGTCTATTTTTGCGGCCACGAACACCTATATGATAAGACCCTCCACGACGATATCCTCCAAGTAATAACAGGCGGCGCCGGAGCCAATCTCCGCGCACGACCAGAAAACGGCGGGTTTTACCATTATGTAATTGTGGATGTGAGCGATGACGGAACCTGGACCACAATCCCTAAAAAGCTAGAAACGCCTACCGAGCCATAACCCTTCTTTTATTTTAAATCTGACATCTCTGGTGAGAATGTTTCGTAGTGATATCTTGCGATTGCATTTTCTGGATTATGCAGGAGTATCTCTTCGCAAATCTTAAGGGCATTTTGTTTTCGCCCTTTTCTTAGATACCAGTTTATTATCGGAGAGACTATGGTGTTATTATCTGTATAATTTGAAGATACAAGGCCCATCAGATAGAATTTTTTGGCAGATTTGTATTTGCCGATTTCCATATAGATATGGCCTAAATGGATAAGGTCGTAAGGATTATCCCTATTTTCTTTTATCTTAGCCTTCCCAAATTCTATTGCCATTTTTATCTCATCGTTGGTTCTATAGAAATTTCCGTCGTGGATTTTTCTTAAAAGAGGGCTTATTGCAAAATCAAGATAGCGTTGATTTAAAAAAAGATATCCATAAAGTTGTTCAGCGAAGAATTTATTGCCGCGATGGTTCATGTGAGAGATGTCTGGAGATATATATTTTGTTTTGTCATCTGATTCAAATATCATCTTGAAATTTTCAGTAAATTTGAAATAAGGAATATCATATCTTTCAGCAAACTTTTCAACTATTTCATAGGATCTATTATAGTAAGAGAGCAGCAGCAGGTCAGAGCCTTTATCTAGACATAGCATTCTTATCTTGTTAAGGTAGTGATTCATGTAATCATTATACACCTCTTTTTTTACTGTAGTTTTCCTAATGTCAGGCGATAGCGGATTTTTTTCGATCATGTAGCTAAATATTTCTTTTAAAAATCTAATACTTCTTAAGTTTGCTACATTGTATGTTTCAAGCTCTGGTCCGGAATTTTCCCCTGTAAGCAGCATTACGAACTCAGCAGTATTTTTATCCAAAAAGTTTTTTAATCCTTCAAACTGGAGCCTTGCGGAAGAACCAGGTATGCCGAGATTGATGACTGAGAATTTTTGAGAAGGGTTGTTATCATTCAGAAGTTTTTCGAGTTGCTTAGGATAGCTATATTGCATTGAAGTCCCTACACCAAAAGTATGAGAGTCTCCTGCGCAAGCTATCTGTACAGAATTAACCCCGCTATACTGAACTTTCCTTCTTGACCAGAGAAGACATTGCCCTGACAGAAAAAGCACAAGTTCCAGCAGAAGAAGGGTAGATATGATGCCAAGTAGAATTAAAGGAATATATTTAAAGCGATGGATTGTTCTCATAGGGTATCTAATTAGAGTATATAATACTTGCTCTTTGATTTTCAATAACTAATTTTAATTTCTAGTTCGCTGCCTTATTTTTCTACCTTTAATTTATTGACAGTAGCAGTAGGGCACCCTTAAGGGTGCCCTACATTGTGGATAACTCATAAGTATGTTAACTCAATAATTCAAGAATCTGCCTTTGTTGAAAAATCCCCTTGTCACAATCTAATCCAGATGGTATAATTCTTAATCTACGGCAAAGTATGCCCTTGTTAGTTTTAAGCAGAAGGGCGTGCCCCGTTCCAAATTCTTAAAGATCATCGAATTATATATTAGAATTGTACGCAGTTAGTTACAAATAATAAATCGAGTATCAGTTAGAATTTGGAACGGGGCCCATAGCTCAGTTGGTTAGAGCACCTGACTCATAATCAGGGTGTCCAAGGTTCAAGTCCTTGTGGGCCCACCGTCCTTCGCTCAAATTGGGCGAAGCTTCGTAGCATGCTTCGGACGGCAAGCCACCTTTAGTCTCCGAAGCATGCTGCAGAGAATAGCAGCACATGAGCGCAGGAGACCTACGCTCAAATAGGGCGATTCTTCGAAGCATGCTACGGGTGGCAAACCATCTGTGTTTATTAGGTATCTATGTGGTATGTGTATCTAATTAAAAGTATTAAGTTTAAATATAGGTATATTGGATCTAGTAACGATGTATATAAGAGATTAGAAGAGCACAACAAAGGCATATGCAAAGCGAGTAATCCTTATAAGCCTTTTAAGTTAATTTCGTACATAGCTGTTGAAGACAAGAATAAAGCAATAGAGTTGGAGAGATATTTAAAAACTGGTTCTGGATCAGCGTTTCTAAAGAAGAGAATTCTTTAGTCAGCGGAGCATATATTGCGGTGGTAAATTGTATGCGATGGCGGGCTTGCCCGCCGAAGCATGCTACAGAGATTAGCTCTATATGAGCGCAGGCGGGCGATTGGCTCAGTTGGTTAGAGCGCTGCCTTCACATGGCAGAGATCACTGGTTCGAGTCCAGTATCGCCCACCACCCTACGTTCACATGGGGTTAATCTTCGAAGCATACTTCAGGTGGCAAGCCACCATCTTTAGTCTCCGAAGCATGCTGCAAAGATTAGCAGCACATGAGCGCAGGAGACCTTCGCTCACATTGGGCGGATCTTCGTAGCATGCTACGGATGGTAAACCATTTTTTAGGGAGGAGACAATTGACTCAGCAGCAGAAGTCGATTAGGGAGCAGATCGGATTATTGATAGAACTTCAGGTTATGGACGGGGAGATCTATGTCTTGGAGGCAGAGAAGAAAAGTGCGCCAGAGAAGATTAAGACGACAGAAAGTAATCTCCAGACAAAGAAAACAGGTATTAAACAGGCAGAGGAAAACCTAAAGAGTTTGCAGGTAAAATTAAAAGAAAAAGAAATAACCCTGCAGCAGAAGGAAGAACAGATTAAAAAACTGCAAGGCCAGCTTTACCAGATAAAGACGAATAAAGAATATACTACCATGCTTACAGAGATAGGTGGAATAAAGGCAGACAACTCTATCATAGAGGAAGAGATAATAAAACTGATGGACGAGACAGATGCTGGAAAAAAGAAGATTGCAGAGGAAAAAGAGTTATTTAAGAAAGAAGAGGCAAGTGCCCAGAAGGAAAAAGATGTAATCAGCAACAGAGTCAAGGAGATCGATACCAGGCTTTCAGAGCTTTTCGCAAAAAGAAAAGATATGATACTTGGCATAGAAAAGCAAATTCTTGCCAGGTATGAAAGAGTGCTTAAAAACAAAGAAGGTCTTGGCCTTGTAAGCATAGTGGATGGCACGTGCGGAGGATGCCACATGAACCTGCCCCCGCAAGTCATAAGCGATACAAAACTCAGAGAGAGCATTATTGTTTGTGGAAGTTGCTCCAGGATCTTATATATAGATGACAATGCAGAAATCAATTGAGATATTTGTAGACGGTGCCTCAAGAGGGAATCCTGGTCTATCAGGGATAGGCATTGCCTTTTTCGACGACAAGAAAAATCTTGTTAAGAAAATATTCAAGTTCATAGGTAATGCAACCAATAATGTGGCAGAATATACTGCGCTTATCTATGGCGTTCAGGAGGCACTGATAGATAGATATACTGATGTGACGATAAAGTCTGACAGTGAATTAATGACAAAGCAGCTCCGAGGGGAATATAGAGTAAAGAATGAAAACCTTAAACCATATTATGATCAGTTTTTGCACCTCTCCCGGGGCTTTGAAAAAATTAAGATAATTTCGATAGGTAGAAAAGACAATAGTGTTGCAGATAAACTTGCGAATAAGGCAATAGATTCAAGATTCAATACCTCATTGACAATTGAATAGGGTGCAGGCTGGATGGTCGTCCGCCAAGATTTTTGGTGGAAGGAAAGTCCGGGCTCCACAGGGTAAGCGTAGCGGGTAACGCCCGTCATCCTGTATCTTCTGATGCAGGGTCGGACCAGAGCCACAGAGACGAGTCTGAGAAGCGATAGCATGCTGCTTCTCAGGGTGAAACGCGGTAATCTCTACGCGGAGCAAAACCAAATAGGTCTCGCTAATAAGAGCGGCCCGTTCGTAAGGGCGAGACGGGTAGGTTGCATGATCCTGGCAGCAATGCCAGGGCTAGATAGATGATCATCGTCTCCGCCTCAGGCGGAGAAACAGAACCCGGCTTACAGGCCTGCATCTTTTTCTTTTCTTAAATACGACGTTTGTGTAAGGTGTAATGTTTAATGTGTAATGTAACTAAGCTGCTTCATCTACATTACACCTTACACATTACACAAGCGTTGCATTCTCACTTGGGCTGCCTCTTGTATTTCTCCTAAACATATGATATATTTAACCATATGCGCTATATAGTAGGTATTTTATTAATCATTGTGTTTATTCTTACAACCACACTCTTTGCCGATACTGTGGTTATGAATACCGGCAAAAAGATCAAGGGCCTGGTTGTGGATGAATATTCGGACAGGATTAGGCTAAGCACCTCTGATGGCGAAGAGAATATTCTGCGCCAGGACATAGAAAGAATCGAATATGATGCGCCTGAACAAAACTTCATGCAACTCGGACGCTCATATGATGAAAAGGGATGGTATGATAAAGCTGCGTTTTATTACAAAAAGGCAATGGAGGTGAATCCGAATTACAAAGAGGCCAGGGAGGCATATCTTGCCTCTCATTCTAAGATGTGGCGCCAGGAAGAAAAGATGACAAAGAAAGAACTGGAACGCCAGAACATGGCAATGGACTGGTGGAAGAATAGGAATAAAGAAAGTGTCTCGCAGGCCAGGGATAAGCAACTTTTACTAAAAAAAATATTAGGCCTTTCTTTGTTAGAGAAAAATGGAGTTTTTACAATAGATGAGGTAGAACCTTATTCGAGCGCGGCCAAGACAGGCCTAAAAAAAGGCGATCTTTTGGTAGGTATATGGGGAAAGCTTATCCGTTACAACGGCATGAAAGAAGTGTTGGATGAGCTATTGGGCCCCAAATATTCAGAGGTCAGGGTATTGATAGAAAAGGATATTTCTCTAGAACTCGAAGGCAATGTTTCGCAGTTATATAAAGATTTAGAGATTTCGCTGAGTTTTGAATACGAAGGCCTTGTGGTAAAAGATGTTACGGCTGAGGGTAAAGGCGCTTCAGCAGGCTTTAAAAAAGGCGATTATGTGACAGCAATAGACAAGAATATTACCCGATACCTGCCTCTCGATAGCATCATCGCGCTTATAAACAGCGCCAAGAATAACAAAAATATAGTCTTTACTGTCAGGAGAAATGTTAATTTAAGGAGAGGGGCTAAGTGAGCCGCAAGTTTGACCCCATTCCAAATTCTGAGCGATACGTAATTTATTTTTTGGAACTACTTGCGTACAATTCCGATGGATTGTTCGAGGATCTTTAAGAATTTGAAATGGGGTTCAATTCGCACAGTAAGTTACGAAAATCAAAGATTTTCGTAACTTACGTGCTCATTGAAGGAGTGGAGAATAATGGAGACAAAACAGATTTTCAGGAGAAGACAGTATCTAATAAAGAGAGGATTACAGTTTCGTTATATAGGTCTTGTATTTGCGCTGGTCATTATGTGTTCCCTGGTCACAGGTTATACGGTATTTACAACTGGATGGGTGCTCTTGGGGGAAAAGCTCTCCAGTGTCTATCCTCAGGGCAGGCTCGTCTATGTTTTTAGGGCTACAAATCTAGCCTTAATAAGAAATCTTTTCCTGGTTTCGCCGCTTGTTTTTATAATCGCACTGTTCTCTTCACATAAAATAGCAGGGCCTGTTTACAGGATAGAAAAGACCCTGGAAGAGATCAATAATGGAAATCTCGCCTTAAAGATAAAGTTCAGGCGTGGTGATGAACTCTGGGATCTTGCTGATTTAATAAATACTATGATAGAGAATTTTAACAAGACCATTGCCTCCAGTAAGGATGCAGGCAAGGATACCCGAGCCAGCTTAGAAGCTATGAAAAAAGAAATTTCCGGCGGCTCATGCGACTGTGCAAAGATAAAGACCTCCCTAAGCGAACTGCAAGCAAAGATAGACCAAGTAAATTCCTCCCTGGACCAATGGACTACCTAGTTACGTGACCATCCTGTACCACCCAGACCACTGGCTCTCGGGGCATACGCCGTGCCGAGCGGGCCCCGTTCCAAATTCTTAAATATTATCAAATTATTTATAAGAATTGTACGCGATTAGTTACATATAATAAATTGAGTATCAATTAGAATTTGGAACGGGGCACGCTGGGGGAATTTCGCGTCCCAGAGAGCCAGTGGTCTGGGTGGTGCAGAAGACCTGAAACTGTAACGTAACTCTTCAAATAGTATAAGTTTGTAAATTTTAGCATAGACAAGGTTAAGGTTCTTTGTTATACTGGCGGACAGATATGCGTGTCTGTCATGTTATAACAAAGCCTGAACTTGGTGGTGCACAGCTTAGCACCTTAAATATTCTCACCAATCTTCCTACAGATAAGTACGACCTATCTATTGTTACATCCCCAAAAGGCATTCTTGCTTCTGAAATCAGAGATATAAAAGGCGTAAAATCCCATTTTATCCCTTCTTTAGTCAGAAATATAAACCCAATAGCTGATATAATTGCTTTTATATCAATATACTTTATATATAGCATCAATAAATATGCCATAGTTCATACACATAGCTCAAAGGCAGGTATTATTGGCCGCTGGGCAGCCAGATTTGCAAAGGTATCTCATATTGTTCACACCGTGCATGGCTGGCCTTTTAATGATTATCAAAACCCTATCCTGAAGAATTTTTATATATCCCTTGAAAGACTGACAGCGAAATTTACAACAAGGATCATCTGTGTTTCAGAGAAGGAT
Source organism: Candidatus Gorgyraea atricola (assembly GCA_030765235.1). NCBI lineage: Bacteria > Pseudomonadati > Candidatus Omnitrophota > Candidatus Gorgyraea > Candidatus Gorgyraea atricola. Next base: position 391,470 of record JAVCCW010000029.1, read on the forward strand.
CTGGAAACTGGATTAAAGCACAGGATAGCGCCAAGACATAAGTTTGTAGTTATAAAATACGGTATACCGCTCGCTGAAGTCAGAAGATCTTCAGGTAATGGCGCAGAAAAAAGGAAAGAGCTGGGAATACACAATAGCGATCCTATTGTAGGGATGATATCCTGCCTAAAGCCGCAAAAATCACCCCTGGACTACGTAAAGGCATGCATAGAGATATATAAAGAAACGCCAAACATTAATTTTTTATTGATCGGTGATGGTGTGCTGAAAAAAAGATGCAAGGAAATATTGTCTTCTACGCCTTTAAACGGAAGGTTTATCTTTGCTGGCTGGAGAAGGGATATCCCTGAGATCCTGGACATATTAGATGTAGCAGTACTTACGAGTAAATGGGAAGGTATGTCTATCTCTATCATAGAGGCCCTTTGTAAGGGCAAACCTGCTGTTATTACTGATGTAGGAGGGGCAAGAGAACTTGTTAGGGAAGAGGTAAATGGTTTTCTTACGCGTCCTGGATCCCCTAAAGACATAGCTAGAAAAGCATTAACATTATTGAAGAATAAAGAGCAGCTCAGGGAGATGTCAAAAAGGGCGGCTCTTTCCATAGATGATAGTTTTGATCTAAAGAACATGCTTGACGCAGTTGATAGACTTTACAGGAGCTTGGGGTGATAGTTTTTTATATCTTTCTGTGTTCTTTTGTGACCAGCCTTTTATTCATCACTTTATTTATCAAGATAAAGGGGCGAACCAAAAAAATTTCCTGTATAGGCGGAATTGCTATTTATGCATCATTTTTAATAGCAATACTGGCAGCTATATTTTTAAAAGAGCTTGGAGGCTTGAAGGCCTTAGGCCTGATTGTTTCATCTGGCATCATAATGGTGTTAGGCATGATAGATGATTCAAATGAATTAAGGCCTTCTCTAAAGATAATAGGAGAGCTTTTAGGAATAGGCGTATTAGTGGCATTTGGATTTACTACCAGAATAGCCTTTCTGCCAATATGGGCCAATATTTTAATAACAGTCTTCTGGGTATTGTTTATAACCAATGCCTTAAATCTCCTGGACATAATGGATGGCTTGGCCTCTGGCCTTATTGTCATTATTTCTTTGACGTTTCTAAGCGTCGCAGCTATCAACAGGGATCTTTTTTCCACGTTTATTTTAATTGCTTTAATTGGCGCACATTTAGGATTTTTGAAGTACAATTATCCGCCTGCAAAGGTCTATATGGGAGATGCAGGCAGTTTATTTTCAGGATTCTTATTGGCAGCTATAGCTATAAATATAAATTATGCGCCCATGGAAAGGCCAGTGGCACTCTTTGCGCCTATCCTGGCATTGAGTCTCCCGATCTATGATACGATCTTTTTAACAATCATGCGTATTAGAAAAAAAATCCCCATCTTCAGCAAAAGCAATGACCATATTGCCTTAAGATTATTGACTGTGGGATGCAGTGTGCGCAAAAGTTTATGGGTAATGTACTTTTTCGGAATTTTTCTGGCAATATCAGCATTGATAGTAACATTTGGTTCTGCCTCAGCAGGCCTTGTGATGACAATAGTCGTACTTTTAATATTTATATTAGTAAGCACAAGAATAGCTGCGCTAAAAAAGGAGTAGAAAATGAGCCTAGAAAACAAAAAAGATGAAAATGTAATTCTGGGAGCAGGTTTATCAGGGTTGAGTACAGCCTATCACTTGAAGAATGGATATTCTTTATTTGAGAAAGAATCCGAGCCAGGCGGCACAGCAAGGTCTGTGCATAAAGATGGCTATACATTTGATTATGATGGCCATCTCTTGCATTTTAGAAACGAATACACCTTTAGATTGATCTTGGGACTTTTGGACGATAATCTCGCTATGCATAAACGTGACTCATGGGTCTATTCTAAAGGCTGTTATACACGATATCCGTTTCAGGCAAATTTTCATGGGCTACCAGATTCCATAATAAAGGATTGCCTGACTGGACTTATAAATGCGAGGATTAATTCAAGGCATGCAAATGCAGACCTAACAGGAGATTTTGAGACCTGGATAATAAAGACCTTTGGACCCGGCATAGCAGAACATTTTATGCTGCCTTACAATAGAAAATTTTGGACAAAGGACTGTCGCGAGCTGACTTGCGAATGGCTAAATGGTTTTGTGCCTGTGCCAACGCTCGAGGATGCAATATCAGGAGCCTTATCATCCAATCCAAAGGAATATGGCTATAATACAAGGTTCTGGTATCCAGTAAAAGGCGGGATATCTCAACTGGTCAATGCTTTTTTACAAGGCATAAAGGATATATCTCTTGATAAAAAGGCAATTGCCATAGATCAGTATAAGCGCGAGGTTATTTTTAAAGATGGCAGCATAAAAAGATTCAATAGACTGGTTTCTACGATGCCTCTGCCTGAACTTTTAAAGCTTTTCGTAGACCTTCCAGCAGAAGTCAAGCATGCCCTTTCTTTGCTTAAGTGGACTTCTATATTCGTAGTAAATCTAGGCTTTAAGGGCAGCAGTATAACTGACAGGCATTGGGTCTACTATCCTGAAGAAGATTTTATTTTTTATAGGACCGGTTTTCCAACAAATTTTTCTAAGGATGTGGCTCCTCCTAACAGGACATCTGTTTATGCAGAGATATCGCATTCAGACACCAAGAAGATAGACAAGGAAAAGGCGATTACAAGGACCATAATGGGCTTAAGGAGATTAGGGATTATTCGTAATGAGAAGGATATTGAGATCTGCCTGCCAATTGATATGAAATATGGTTATGTGATTTATGATACGAATAGAGACTGGGCGGTCAATATTATAAAAAAATATCTCGAAGGTTTCGGTATACACACCATTGGTCGCTATGGCGGATGGAAATACATGACAATGGAGGACGTGATTCTGGAAGGGAAAGACCTGGCTGATAAGTTGTCTCGAGAACTAGTTGAGACCCAAAGAAATATGCCTACCTTAACAGAGTTAGTAAAGGTCTAAAGATCTATGTCAATATACATTCTAGGCATCTCATGTTTTTATCATGATTCAGCCGCGGCTTTGATCAGGGACGGGGAGATCATTGCTGCTGCTCAAGAGGAGCGCTTTACCCGAAAAAAGCATGATTTTAGCTTTCCTGTGAATGCTGTAGAGTATTGCCTGAGAGAGGCTAAGATCAGATCTAAGGATCTATCTTTTGTTGCATTTTACGATAAGCCGCTTCTGAAATTAGAGAGAATACTTCTTACATATCTTTCCTATGCGCCTACAGGTTTTAAATCCTTTAGTAAGGCCATACCTTTGTGGCTTAAAGAGAGATTATGGATGGGGCCTTTAATAGGAGAAAAACTGGATTACAAGGGCAAGATCTTATTTACAGAACACCATGAATCCCATGCAGCCTCTGCATTTTACCCCTCACCATTTAAAGAAGCCGCAATTCTGACAATGGATGGTGTTGGCGAGTGGGCTACTGCGAGTTTTGGCGTAGGAAAGGGTAATGACCTTGATCTACAGTATGAGGTAAAATTTCCGCATTCTTTAGGGCTTTTATATTCGGCCTTTACTTATTATATGGGATTCAAGGTGAATTCAGCCGAGTATAAGGTAATGGGCCTTGCACCTTATGGTAATCCTAAGTATGTAGATTTGATCTTGAAGGAGCTTATTGACCTGAAAGAAGATGGATCTTTTAAATTAAATATGAAATATTTCAATTACTGCGCTGGTCTTACAATGACGAATAAGAGATTTGATGGATTGTTCGGAGGCCCGCCAAGAAAGCCAGAAACAAAGATCACACAGAGGGAGATGGATCTAGCAAAGTCTATTCAGGTGGCTACTGAAGAGGTGATGCTGAGGGTTGCCAGGCATGTACATAAGGTCACAGGCCAGAAGAATCTTTGTCTTGCAGGCGGAGTTGCCTTGAATTGTGTAGGCAATGGTAGGATTTTAAAACAAGGGCCATTTGAAAGGATCTGGATACAGCCTGCAGCAGGGGATGCAGGAAGCGCGCTTGGCGCGGCATTAAGGATCTGGCATAAGTATCTTGGCAATAGCCGAATCGTCAAAGAGGATAAAGGCGCGCAAAAAGGCTCTTATCTGGGCCCGGAATATAGCGATAGCTATGTCGAAGAATACCTAAAAAAGAACAATATTCCTTACAAGAGGTATACTAAGGAGGATGTGCTCAAGAAGACAGTAGAGGCTATTACAGACGAAAAGGTAATAGGCTGGTTCCAGGGCAGAATGGAATTCGGGCCAAGGGCATTGGGCGCAAGGAGCATAATAGGTGATGCCCGTTCTCTCGAGATGCAGTCTCGCATTAATCTTAAGATAAAATTCAGAGAATCATTCAGGCCATTCGCGCCCACTGTGTTAGCTGAAAAGGCACAAGACTATTTTGATATTAACTGCGAAAGTCCTTACATGCTTTTAGTGGCGCCTGTTAAGCATATTCGGCGACCCAGTAAAGAGCCAGAGGGGTTTGAGAAGCTAAAAATAGTGCGCTCTGAGATTCCTGCTGTTACGCACGTGGATAATTCTGCAAGGGTCCAGACTGTATCAGAAGACAGCGAGAATAAGATGTATTATCAATTATTAAAAGAACTTTATAAGAAAACAGGCTGTCCAGTAATAATAAACACCTCTTTTAATGTAAGGGGAGAACCCATAGTCTGTACGCCAGAAGACGCGTACAGATGCTTTATGCATACTGACATGGACTATCTCGTTATTGGTAATTTTATTCTGGACAAGAAAGAACAGCCAAAAGAAAAACACGAAACGAAACAGTATTTTGAATTAGACTAAATATGCCAAGCACTTTAATTATAATCCCAACCTATAATGAAAAAGAGAACATAGAGGCCCTTATCAATGAAATATTCAAACATGCAAATGAAGTTGATATCCTTATAGTTGATGATAATTCCCCTGATGGCACTGGTCTTATTGCAGACAAAATAGCTAAGCAAGATAATCGCGTATCTGTGCTTCACAGGACATCCTGTAAAGGCAGGGGCTATGCCGGGATAGATGGCTTCAAGGAGGCAATTAAAAGGAAAGACACGCTATATATCATAGAGATGGATGGAGATTTTTCGCATGACCCAAAGTATATCCCGGCATTTTTAAAAGAGATGAGGGATTCCGATGTTGTTATTGGTTCAAGATATGTTAGCGGAGGAAGGGATTGTGATCGTGGGCCAATAAGGGTTTTTCTCTCAAAGTCAGTAAATCTATTCATAAGAAAATACCTTAAACTAAACATAAAAGATTGTACGTCAGGTTACCGGTGCTTCAGAAAGAGTATTTTGGCCTCCTTGGATTTAGACAGACTAATTTCCAAAGAACCATCTATAATAGAAGAGGTTTTATATAAATGCAAATTAAGGAATTGCAGAATTAGGGAAATCCCAATCGCATTTAAAAAGAGGTTATCAGGAAGATCTAAATTGGGAATTTGTAAGTTGATCAAGGTATTTAGGGATATATTGAGGTTTAAAAAGGAGGAAGAAGGCGTGAGTAGAGAGCTAAAGAAATTCGGCTTTAATCTTGGCCTGGGCCTTAACATACTCGGCTGCATCATGTTTTATCGCCACAAGCCGCATTTTATCTGGTTTTCCACTATTGGCTCTCTCGCTCTAATATCAGCTCTTCTTTGCCCCAGGGTATTGACTTTGCTGAAAAAGATCTTAGACGCGATAATTTTTTCATTAGGATGGATAACAGCCAAGCTTACCCTATCCATAGCTTTTTATCTCATATTCACACCCACAGCACTTTTATTAAAACTTTTTGGTAAGGATCTCTTGCATCAAAAAATAAATAGATCTGCTGGCTCATACTGGACAAAGCATAAAAAATCTTTTTTTTCATACGAACGAATGGGGTAAACGGCCCTTTAAATTCACAAGACATGATGAAAGATCATACTAAAAGTAAATCAACGTGGATTAGATTATTAGAATTTTCTATTGTTGCAACAGTTATTCTATTGTTTCTGTCGAAGTTGTTGTTTTGGCTAACCCATGCAATAAATTCAAAGCCCGAATGGCTTGATTACTGGCTTATGTGTTCTATGCTTGAACAACAGGTTACAAGGATACTTGGTTTAAATCCAGGCGGGATATGGGAAAAAAAAAGGGGGGGGGTCTATTATCCTTTCCATACAGTTAGCATGTTGTTTTGCGAAAATTCGGAGCAAGGTACTGGGTTTTGCATATAGAAGACTGGTCTTTAGAAGAGGTTCAATTGTTCAAGAATGCCATCGGTGAGCTAAAGCAAATTGCAGAACTCGACAATGGAAAGACCTTGATTTATGAAGATCCAGACCCAAAAGTATCTGTAACAGAGTACGACGTAAAGTAACGAGATATGTCGAAGGAGCGATAGGCCAATGAAAATATTGAAGATTTTGTTTTTACTTCATGCTCATCTTTATTTTTGTTTTATCTCACAAGTAGCATTTGCAAATGATTCTATCGACACGGCTCTTGAGTTTCCAGAATTTGTTGCTCATGGAGGCGGCATTGTTTATGGTATAGCAGGAAGTAATTCGCTGGAGGCCCTGAATCATAATTACAAAAAAGGGTTTATGTTTTTCGAACTTGATTTTGAATGGACAACTGATGAAGAAATGGTTTTAATCCATGATTGGGATTTTTTTGTAAATGAACTATTTTCTGTAGAGGAAAAACGATATAGTTTGGAAGAGTTTAGAAAATTTAAAATGGTAAAAGATTTAACTCAATTACCCATAGATGATTTGATAATCTGGATGACAAGCCATTCAGATGCTTATGTAGTAACAGATATAAAAAAGGACAATATAAGAGGACTGGAAGAAATTTTTTCCGATTATCCTGCAGTAAGGGATAATTTCATACCGCAAATATACAGTTTTGAGGAATACCAAAAAGTTAAGGATATAGGATTTAAGCATATTATATTGACACTATACGCTTCTGATTATAGCAATGAAGAGGTTATTGATTTTTTGACTAGCAATAAAGTATCTGCGCTTACAATGCGGGATAATAAGGCCACAAAGAGATTTATTAAAGAACTCGACGAGCTTGACATTTTTACTTTTGTTCATACGGTAAATGATATTGATTTAAAAAATGAATTGGCAGAATTAGGCGTGGATGGTTTTTACACAGATTCACTTTCTCCTTAAATCGTATAATATGCGAAATAATCTTAAAAAAGACATATTTTTAGAAAAGATAAGACTTATTTTTTATTCTGCAATTTTTATAACCGTAGTCTTTTTAAATTCCCTAAAAATAGACCTTGTAACCAGTTATATCACTGACAGGGTTTTTTCTATTTCTGCGTCAGGGCTGTATTCTCATAGATTTATACTTTCCTTCATGTTGATATTAGTTGTATTTACGCTATTACTCCGCTTAAAGAGCAGAATCTTTTTGATAATTTTTTATTTGATCCAAAATATATATTTACTGACACATTTTATCTATAATCTTTACTCAGGAAGCTTCTTTCATTTTCGACAGTTTTTTTTACAATTCTCGGAAGGGCTAAATCTTATTTATCATCTCGCGGTCCCATTTAATTTAAAGTGTTTGATTGTATTTATTGACTTACCGATTATTCTTCTTATTTTATTAAAATTTACAAAGTTTTCAGAATTATCGCATAAAAAACACAAACTTTCTGGTTTATTTGTTCTATTAATTTTCGTATTATTGATAGTCAATATAGCCAATCAAATGATCTGTGATATAAAAAGCCCCTATGATGGAGAATACAGGATAATCAAAAAATATGGTTTGCTTTGCAATGATGTAATAGACCTGTCTTTTTATAGAAACGAAGAGGCGCTTATTAAAAAATTTGATTATGGCAAAAGAATGGCTATTCACTCTGAGGAGAAACTTAAAGGTCAACCTCAAAATATAATATGCATTCAGGTTGAGACGTTAGATCCTAATATTATCCATCGGGAATATAAAGATAAATACATTACTCCTTTTCTCCATACACTGTCCAAGCAATGCATTTATTATCCTTACATGGTGAACCTTAATTTTGCAGGTGGTAGTTCAGATGTAGAATTCGCAGTTTTTAATAACGTCGTTCCTTTAGAAAATTTCCCTTCCTTGAAATTGAAGTCCTATAGATATCCTAACTCCATTATCAAACAACTTAATAATCATGGTTTTAATACAAAGGCATTTCATGGGAGTGACGGATGGTTCTACAATAGAGACGTAACTTACCATAAAATGGGCTTTCAGGCATTTTATGACATTGACATAATGGAAGAAGAAAAAAAAGAACATGGATGGGGACTGAGGGACGGAGATCTATTTTCTTTTGTTGAAGGACAAATGCAAAATGAAGATACCCCATTTTTTTACTACATAATTACTATAAACAGCCACCAGCCCTATAGTGATGTTGAGGCGTGGTATTTAAATGAGCATTATAGCGATATTAAGAATAAATGGACAAGAGATTATTTTAATTCTATCTCATACGTAGATAAGGAGTTGGAAGATTTCGTATCATTTATAAAAAGCAGGGTTAAAAATTGCTATATCTTCATTTATGGAGATCATGGGGCATTCATGGCTGAAGAAGACACTACTTTATTTAAGCGGTCTTACGACACAGTCTCTCTTTTCATCATTACACCTGACAATGCTGCTTACGTAGAAAAAAAATCAGTTGCTTCTTTACTTGATATGGGTTTGACTATTTTAAATGCTTCTGGTATAGACTTCGACATATATACATATGGTGATAATTTGTTAGATTACCCCATTAAAGAAAGTACTGTTTTTACAAAAGGTGGTCTGGAAAAAAGAACATCGCAATTCGACGAATTTGAAAAAGAATATAAAAATCTGGACTTACTATGAAAAGCTGGGACAGGAAAATATATTTAATAAGGGAATTGGTGCTTAAGGATTTAAAGATTCGCTATTCAAGGCCATCATTAGGCTTTTTTTGGGCATTTTTATCTCCTGTTTTCATGGTGATGATTTTATACCTTGTTTTTGGTGTAATCTTGAGGGTAAAAATCGAAGGCGTGCCATTTGTCTTGTATTTGATGAGCGGGGTCTTCCCATGGTTATTTTTTCAGGAGTCTATTACCAGATCAGTAACCAGCTTAATGGATAACAGAAATCTTATCAAGGAATCAACTTTTCCGCATTGGCTGATACCGGTTTCTATTGTGGGCGCAAATGCCATAAATTTTTTACCTTCCTTACTTATCTTTATTGCTGCTTCTTTTATTATGATTAAAGACATTTCTGGTTTTATAGCCCTGTTACCTTTTATTTTACTCATCCATGTTGCCTTTACCGCGGGATTGTCAGTCATTGTTTCTCTCGTATACGTAAAGTGGAGAGATTTTAAATATATTTTAGACCCGCTGCTGCTTTTAATGTTCTATTTGACACCAGTATGTTATTCTTTAAGTGTAGTAAAAAATTCTTTCCCCACTTTCTTATTCAAACTGTATATTTATAATCCATTGGTCGGTATTTTAACATTATACAGGATTGTGCTATTAAAAGGATTTGTTAATGCGACGGGATATGCAAAATTATCGTCAGTAGTTATAATCCAGTTTGTTTTTATTATCCTAGTTTTAATAGCAAGTTTGTACCTATACAGGAGAGACAGGAAACATATTAACGATTATTTGTCTTATTGAATAAAATGAATCAAAAAGCAGTTACCTTAAAATCTATTCGGAAAAAATACCCCCTTGTGAAACCATCGCATAAGGGAAGGGATTTTCATGATTTTTGGGCATTAAAAGACATTGATCTTGAAATTGAGAGAGGTCAGACAATAGGTATTATTGGAAGAAACGGCGCAGGGAAAAGCACGCTTTTATATATTATAGCAGGCGTTCTTTCGCCTAGCAAAGGAGATATCCTGGTCAATGGCAGGGCAATGGGATTGTTTAATCTGGGGGTTGGTTTTCAGGATGAACTTAGCGGCAGAGAAAATATCTTTTTAAATGCTACAATCCTGGGGGCTGCGCGCGGAGAAATAGAGAATAAATTAGATTCTATAATAAAATTTTCAGAATTAGGCGAATTTATAAATATGCCTTTGGGGAGCTATTCTCAGGGCATGAGGCTGAGGTTAGGATTTAGTATTATTGCTAATCTGGATTTTGATATACTGGTAGTAGATGAGGTGTTGGCTGTTGGCGATACGCTTTTTCAGAATAAATGCTTCGAGCGATTGATAGATTTTAAGCGTCAAGGAAAGACCCTGATAATTACCACTCAGGGAATGGGGCTTATTGAGCGTTTATGTGATAGAGTAATGCTTTTGGATCACGGACAAACACTATTTACAGGCGGTCCAGCTGAAGCAATCAAGAAATACAATTCTTTATTGAACAGCGAAAGGTTTTTCGTAGGGCCTAACCAGGATGTAAATTTGGTCAAGAATACTAAAAGGTGGGCAGATAATGTATCAGACTGGGGACAGAAATTTGGCGGCAAGGAAGTCATTGTAGAATCAGTAGAATTTATAAGCAGGAACCGCGCTGCCCAAGGCAGAGTTAACACGCTAGAGTCCTTAGCTATAAGAGTATATTATACTGCAAGGGAAAGAGTGAAAGATCTGCATTTTGGCATAGCTATATTTAGAAAGGACGGCGTATATTGTTATGGTCCGAATACTGAATTTGATGGGTACGAGATATCAGAATTGAAGAAGGGTAAGGGTCATTTTGCGTTGTTTTATCACAGTATATTTCTTGCGCCTGGAACATACAGGGTATCTGTAGCTATTTGGGACAAAAAAGAGGTCCTGCCATTCGATCACCATTATGGCTGTTATGAATTGATAGTTACGGGGCGCAATGATCAAGGGTGCGGACTTTTAAATATACCTTTTAAAATCGAAAATTTTAATATCGGCCAAAATCTTGCATCATTTTTTACACGTAGAAAAAATGGACTTAGTGTGAATTTTGATTTACTGAAAGATAGATTTGGGCATCGAGATGAGCACGAAGATGTCAAAATAGATGCAGTAAATTTTTTAGATGCCCAGGGCGACAGGAAAGATATTTTTATAACCAATGAAAGTATCAGGTTTCAAATTTGTTTTAATCGGCAAAGGCTAATTAATAAACGCGGAAGATACTTATGGTTTGGGATCTACAGGGATGACGGGATATATTGTCAAGGTACAACAATGCCTTTTGGAGATCAAAGGATTTTTCAGATCCTTTTTCCGAAATTGGCATTATTGCCAGGGCAATACAGTGTTTCAATAGGCGTATGGGATTCCTTGGAGAAGAGATTTTTGATGCATCATCACGGTGTTTATCCTTTTCAAATGGTATTTGATAAACAAGATCACGGGACAGTATATCTGGAGCACGAATGGATATTAAAGGAGGACTAATATGAAAAAGACATGGCCTTTAGTCAGCATTATCATGGTTAATTACAATGGAAAGCGATACCTCAAAGGATATTTTACCTCATTGCTTAAACTTAGGTATCCAAAAAACAAGATCGAGATCATTATGATCGATAATTGTTCGACCGATGGTTCAGCAGGATTCGTAAGAAGAAATTTTCCAAATGTAAAAGTAATAAAGAACAATGTCAATAATTACGCGCGTGCTAATAATCTAGGAGCTAGAAAGGCAAAAGGGGAGTTCATATCCTTTGTTAATAACGACATAGAAGCTAATAGAGATTGGCTGACAGAACTCGTCAAGGCCATCAGGATGAGACCGCGAGTAGGCGTAGCAGGCGGGAAAATATTATTGAAAGACAACAAGATCCATAGCGCAGGCCATGAAGAGTATCCTGATTTTTACTGGGGAGATCGCGGTTTTAGACAGCAGCATAAAGGTCAGTACAAACGTATGGAAGAAGTTAGCAGCTTATGCGGGGCTGCAATTCTCTTTAGAAAGACCTGTCTTAACGAGATCGGCCCCTTTGATGAAGACTTTGTGATGTATTTGGAAGACATTGACATGTGTTTTAGGTGCGCTAAAAAGAAGTGGAAGATTTTATATGCCCCTAAGGCCATAGCAAGGCATCATTTCAGAGGCAGCAGCAGTGAAGAGTTGGTAAGATATTTTTCAGAGAGGAATAGGTTGCTTTTGGTCGCAAAGCATTTCCCCAAACAATTAGGTAAGGCATTATACGGCAAGGGATATTTTACTGGCGGAGAGAAAAATCTATATGATATCTTACCCCTTATTTTGGCCAAGTTTTTAGAGTGCCATGAAGCGAAACGCGTGGCATCTATTTTACCATCTCTTTTTAAAAATCTAAAGAAAATTTCTAATCTGGAGAAAAGTATTGTATCGGACAGGATTTATGAAGACAAGAATGCTATTAGCCAAAAAGAAACCCTCGCAGATGAACTGATCCGAACTAACGCCCAGCTACGCGAACAAATCCAAAAAGCCTCAAAGGACATTGAATCCAAAGACAAGCTATTACACGAAAAAGAAATAATGTCTTTAGAGATCCACGGACAGATCCAAAAAGCCTCAAAAGACATAGAATCAAGGGATTCTATGCTAGGGGAAAAAGAATCTCTCATGGGAGAGCTTACCCAAGCCAATGCTCAGCTCCACAGCCAGATCCAAAAGATATCAAAGGATGTAGAATCCAAAGACAAGCTATTGCACGAAAAAGAAGTAATGTTTTTGGAGCTACGCGGACAGATCCAGAAAGCCTCAAAAGACATAGAATCAAGGGACTCTATGCTGCGGGGAAAAGAAGAGATGTCTTTAGAGATTCACGCCCAGATCCAGAAAGCCTCAAAG